>JBHENB010000054.1:14056-14405 GCA_046262255.1 Chitinophagaceae bacterium | reverse complement strand
CTTATGTTGTTAGAATTTAACAGCCTGTCACTTTTTAAAGAACTACCTTTAATGGTAATCATTTGAGTTCTGGCCGGTCAGTATTTAGTATTCATACTTCTTTTAGGCCAGCTTCTTTCTCAAATCTTTTTAATCAACTCAATCAGCAGAGATGAATATTTGTATTTCCAATTTAAGCAGTACTGTTAGTCATGAAGAACTTAAAGATCTTTTTTCACCATATGGAGAAGTAAAATTGGCTGAAGTAATGAACGATGTGTTTACCGGAAAATGCCGGGGGTTTGGATATGTGGAAATGGAAGATGAGGCAGCAGCTCAAAAGGCTATTGATGAATTAAGTGGTTCTAAA
>JBHENB010000054.1:0-14046 GCA_046262255.1 Chitinophagaceae bacterium | reverse complement strand
GCCAAGAGAAATTCATAAAGGATCATATAAGGTTGGCAATGGTCCTGTAAATGTTTACAGGTTCAGGAAGAATTAATCTTTTCCTCTCATTATAAGTTTACTTGTTATTCTGCATGCAATCCAACAGTTTATTCATGATGTGCTGATGAAAGAATTAAAAAGCAAGTAGTAACACCCAGTGCAAAAATTACCTACTCCGGCAACTAATTAATTCAACACCCCCGCCTTTTCATGATCGTCATATTCATTTCTTGCCTGCCGCAATTGCTGTTTCATACTTTGTAAAATTTTTCTGTGCCTCCGGGAACGGACAAGATTATGCTGTTCGTCGGGGTCCTTTCGAAGGTCATACAATTCCCACTCATCTACAGTATAAAAGTAAATGAGCTTGTAGCGGTTACCGCGAATACCTAAATGCTGCAGCACCGTGTGGTCTGCCTGGTATTCATAAAAATGATAGTAAAGATTCTTTCTTTTCAGGTCAGCTTTTGCATTTTGAAACAGCGGTTTTAAACTTTTTCCCTGCATCCATGCAGGTATGTTTACAGAAGCAGCATCTAAAATGGTTGGTGCAAAATCAATATTTTGCACCAGTGATTTGTTTACCGCACCAGCTTTTATTACACCGGGCCATTTTGCAAGTAAAGGAGTTTGCATAGAAACATCATACATAAAGCGTTTATCAAACCAGCCATTTTCGCCCAGGTAAAAACCCTGGTCGGATGTGTACATCACCAATGTATTTTTATCAAGATTATTTTGCTTTAAATAATCCAGCACTCTTCCTACGCTTTCATCAACGGATGCAACGCAGGCCAGAAAATCCTGCATGTACCACTGGTATTTATATTTCAGCAATTCTTTGCCGGAAGGTTTCTTTTCTTTTAATATTTTACCTCTTTCCGCATAAAACAATTTTACTTCTGTACGTTCCGGTTCGGGTATACGATTCATAACGGCGTTGTAATAAGCAATTTCTGCAGAATCCGGTTTCAGGTGAGGAATGTCTTTCAAATAAAAAGGGTCCACCTTAAGATCGCTGCACATGCGCATATCATGCAAAATGCTCATGGTCTGCAGCCGCCAAGCACTTCCTTTACTAACTGTATCATTGTATAAAGTTGGCGGTTCAGGAAATGTTTTATCAACAAATTGCCTTATGTATTTTACTGCCGGAAAAAAATAACGGTGTGGCGCTTTGTGGTGAAGCAACAACAAAAAAGGTTTTTGCTTATCAGCAGTTCGTAACCAATTCAAAGCTTCATCTGTAATTACATCGGTTGCATAACCTTTGTAAGTAGCTGTATCCCCGTTCATGCTTATTAATTTAGGCTGGTAGTAAAAACCTTGTCCGGGTAATATCTTCCAGTAATTGAACCCTGTTGGATACGAATGCAAATGCCACTTACCAATGACTGCCGTTTGATAACCTGCCTGCTGCAGTAATTTAGGCATGGTAATTTTTGAAGAATCGAACCGTACACGATTATTTTTTTGCCCGTTCTTATGTGAATGCTGACCTGTTAACAGAGTTGCCCTTGCAGGTGCACAAATAGAGTTCCCCACAAATGCCCGGGTAAATAACATTCCTTCTTTAGCAATACGATCTATGTTAGGTGTTTGAATCAGTTTTTTGCTGTAAGCGCTGATGGCATCGGCGTCATGGTCATCGCTCATTATGTAAATGATGTTTGGTCTTTGCTGCGCAAAAGAACAAAGCGAAGTGAAAATGAAAACAACCAGCAACTTCATGTTTTTATGATTAGATTTAAGCCTGCCAATTTAAAGCATCAACCGATTAAAAGTAAGGTTACTAAATTAAAAAACAATGCATAAATTCAACATATGAAAATATTGTTCATTCTTATAATAATTGCTGTTATCATATTTGCTCTTTCACAAAAAAGCAGTAACAAAGAACTTTAAGGCATAAAAAAAAACGGCATCGAAAACATGCCGTTTTGCTAATCACAATGGAACCTCAGTTTACACAATGAACGGATCAACAATTGCCAATACTTGCTCTTTCGTCAATGGCTCGTCAAATGCTTCTGATGCAGCATTTTTGCTAATAGGCATTCCATTGATATTTGTTATTTCAACACCTGCCTGCAGAGTTACTTCTTCACCATTATAACTTGGCTGCACTGCCGGTGAAGCAATATTGCTTTGATTTAATGTAATCCATGGTTTTACATCACCAACAACCAATGCACTTGGTTTGTTTCTGCGCATGTAGCGAACGTGTGATGCATGTCGTGCCTCCACAGAATGAATTCTTAAAGCAGCCTCCAGCACTTCGTTACTGCTCATTAAATTCCCGGCTTGTCCCTTATAGGCTCTTACACCTGTATCTTCAAAAGTTTGTGCTACAGCTAAAAGCAGGTCATAATTGGTAAAGGCATCTTTAAACGGGCCAGTACCACTACCATTACCACCGCTAAAGTCAAATGTAGGCTTGGCAACTGGCGTAGCATTTAAGCTTTTGATAGTGTCCTGCAAAAATTTTACGTGTGCATTTTCATGGTCACGAATAACTGTAAAAGCGCCTAAACCTGCAGCCGTTGGAAACAAAGCTGTTCCTTTAGACACTGCTATTGTATAAAATTCTGCTTCCAGATACTCCAGGGTTAATGCAAATTGGAGGACATCTACAATTGTGCTTGTGTTTTGTCCGTATGCTTTTTTAAACATACTGCCCAAAGCGGATGGAACCGCAGCAGCAACTAATACCTTACCTATAGTAGAAAAACGTTGCATCGTGTTTCTACGGGTATCTAACCTTTCGTAAACCTCAGGGTCTACCTTTTCTATTTCTGTTATTAAATTTTTTACGTTCATTTTTTAAGATTTAAGAAGTTGGGAGATTGTTTGCATTAATCTGTGTTTTAAGATAAGCAGCTGCAATAGCCAAAACATCTTTTGGATTTCTTGACACATCCAGCCCCATAGCATTTATTACATCCGGGCCAGCAAAATCTCCATTTTGAAGAAGGTCCCTTATTAAAGCTGCATGTCTTGCTTCAACTGAAACAATTTTACCTGCCAATAAAAGGTAGGTGGGATTGGTAAGGAGTTTACCGGCACCATTATAAGCAGATACACCTAAATCTTCAAAAGCCTTGGCAGTACCTAAAACACTTGCACGGCTTCCAAAATCAATTTTACTGAAATCAACTTCCAGGCCTGGAATGATCATACCCGGTGCGGCGGCAGTGATTGCGGTTTTAAAAAATTCACGGTGTGCAATTTCATGATCTCTGATATCCGTTAAAAATATCTTTTCCTCGGCTGTTATACCGCTGAATTGAGATGCAATTACCTGGGTATAAAATGCGGCTTCCAGTTGTTCCAATGCATAAGCATAATTTAGAACACCGACATCACCGCTACCTAAATTAACACCGCCGTTATTATCATCATCGTCTTTTTTACAACCGAGAGTTGTTACTAATGCAGCAGATGCCAGGCCGCCACTGTATTGTAAAAACCTACGCCTGTGTAGTTTTGAATTAAGTGCAGATTGTTCCTGGCTGTTTTCAACAGCGGCTGCATGTGGATCCATAATAATTTAATTTAAAGAGTGAAAAAAACTGTTTAATTCAAATACATACGATAACATTTGGTATCTGGTTTTAAAAAAGAAGAAATATTTAGATTTAGTGCTCGCTTGCTGGTTTAGGTATGATTTTTTACTAAAAAAAGCGCCCCGCAATAGCGGGGCGCTGCCAAACCAACTATACAACCTGTCAAAAGCTAAAACCAACTGCCGATAAAAGCTTTATTTGCTTTATCATTTTCTTTCAGAATTTTTCTCCGCCGTGCCACTTCTCTTTTATGCTGAAACATGGTAATTACCATAAGTGGAATAAATAATAGCGTCATAGGCGGAATACCAAGTATAGAGATCCATTTTCCACCATACATGCGGCGCATAGGACGTCTTAACCGTTCTGCAATGAGGTACATCGCAGGTAAAATAAACAAAGTCATAAAGAAGGCGAAGATGAGTCCGAAGATGATCGTCCATGCAAGTGGCTTCCAGAAACGTGCACTATCACCACCAAAGAAAATGTGCGGGTTTAATTCTGCAAACATTGCAACAAAATCAATATTAAATCCAACACCTAATGGAATTAATCCGAATATGGCTGCAAGTGCAGTTAGCAAAACAGGAATAATACGTGTTTTACCTGCCTGTATCAAAGCTTCCCTTGTTTTTAATCCACGGCTCCGCAACACATCTGTAAATTCAATTACCAATATTCCATTTTTTACCACAATACCAGCAAGACCAACAATACCTAAACCGGTAAATGCAACAGACACATCCATTCCCGTTAATGAAAATCCAAGCAGGACACCAATAATACTGAACAAAATTTCCATTAAAATAATTACCGGCTTACTCACAGAATTAAATTGCAGCACTAAAAAAAACAAAATAAGCATTAGAGCAATGATGAGTGCTTTCCCTAAAAATGCCGCTGTTTCTGCCTGCTGCGCACTTTCACCGGTTTGGCTGATGTTTACTCCTTCAGGTTTTTGCCTGAAGTCTGTGAGATAGCCTGTTATCTGCTGGTTTACAGATGTAGGAGTATAACCGCCTGATTCCAGAACATTGGAGCGTAATGTAATTACACGCTTGTAATCTTTACGTTTTACACTTCCCTGGGTGCTTGTGTAATCTACTTTTACCAGGGTGCTCATAGGTACGCGTTTTACAAGGCCGGTAGCCATGTCACGAAAAGTGAGATTCATATTTAAAAGATCAGAAACGTTTCTCCGCTGCAGTTCCTGCATACGTAATTGTATCTTGTATTCATCATCCCCATCTTTAATTTTGGAAACTTCACGGCCGAACAGTGCAGTACGAATTTGCATACCAATCTGGGCAGATGATACCCCTTCTATAAGAGCTCTTTCACGGTCAACAATAAGCGAAATTTCCGGATTAGATAAATCCACATCCATTTTTAATTCTTCCACACCCGGCACATTAATAGAGTCCAGGTAATTTTTTAAGCTCACTGCTGTTTTTACCAATTTGTCAATGTCTTCCGATGCAACTTCAATATTGACCGGAGGTTCAGTTGGTGGACCGCCTCTTTCCTGTGCCACTGAAATTTCAGCACCCGGTACTCCCTTAATAACTTTTCGAATAGAATCCAAATACCGGGTTGTTTCTACTCCATTCCTTTTTTCATATTCTACAAAAGAAACCTGTACACGGCCCAATTCAGATCGTGTGCTTCTATCACCACCCATCGGGTCTGCAGCGCCTACGGCAATATTTGAAATGACACTTTCCACTACAGGATTTTTCTTCCCACCTTCCATATTCAGCACTTTATAAATTTTACTTTCCAGCACATGAGTTACCGAATCGGTGTACTTAACATCTGTCCCCACCGGTAATTTTACGTAAGTGTAGATAAAGTTGGGATCAGCCTTGGGAAAGAATACAACTTTTACCCACTGAACACCTGTTGCAAAACCAAATAGAAAGAGGCTGAAAATGAAAATACCAAAAGTTGCCAATAGTAAATAAACAGGCCGCCATCCCTTTAATGCCCATTGCAGCAGTTGTTCATACCGCTGCATAATGGCTGGTAACACCCGGTTTTGAAATGTAAGGATTGCATTGCTCAACACATACCTGTTTAATAAGATCAACAACAGAATAAAAATTATAAAGTTGCCCCAGAAGGTAAGCCCCATTACATCCAGCAATAGGGCAAACCCAAAAGCAATCCAAAACGATTTTTTACGAAAGATTGCACTTTTTGGTTCCTTAATTCCGGCTTCATGATTCATAAAATCAACTGCAAATACAGGATTCATGATGAAGGCCACTATAAGAGAGGCTGTTAATGTAAAAATCAGCATGGTGGGCAGGTAGATCATAAACTTACCAATGATACCCGGCCAGAAGAGCAGAGGAATGAAAGGTGCTAAAGTGGTTAGTGTGCCAACTAGTACCGGCACAAACACTTCACCTGCTGCCATCATTGCTGATCGTTCTGCAGATAAACGCTCTTGAGGCTGGCTAAAAATGCGGTGCGTATTTTCAATTACCACAATAGCATCATCTACAATAATTCCCAGACCAAAAAGCAGCGCAAAAAGAACAATGAAATTAAGTGTGATGTCGGAGCCTGCCATTATCTCTGCTCCGGGAATAAAAAGAAAAGCAACAAATATGCTTAAAGGCACACTCAACGCTACAAAGAAGGCATTAACCACACCCATAAAAAACATCAGGATAAGGAGAACAAGTACAAAACCAATAACAATAGTATTTACCAGCTCATTGAAAGAATTGCTGGCATTAATACTTTGGTCACCCGTAATCACAACATTTAAATTTGGAGGGAACGAGGTAGATTTTAGTTCCTGCACAACCCGCTTTACTCCTGCAGATGTAGCAATAAGGTTTTCACCTGCACGCTTTACTACGTTGAGTGTAATCACATTTTTTTCATTCAGCCGTGCAAAGCTTTCCCGTTCTTTTACAGTATCTCTAACCTGTGCTATATCCCGTAAATAAATTGGAGCACCAGATGTATTTCTAACGATTATACTTTCAATATCAAAAGCAGTTTTAAACTGGCCTTTTAACTGAAGATTGCGCCGCATATTACCAACTTCCAGTTGGCCGCCGGACATATCTATATTCTCCTGTGCAACCGCATTGGCAATATCATCAAACGTAATTCCTGCACTTTGCATACGCAGATTATCAATGTTAATTTGAAATTCACGTTCAGGCGCACCAACAATATCAATACGGGTAACTTCCGGCAACTCTTCCAGGCGGTCCTGTAATTCTTCTGCATAAATTTTCAACCTCATTGCATCGTAATCACCGCTGAGGTTTACATACATAATGGGTTGCTCAGAGATACTAACTTCCATTACTGCTGGTTCCTGAGTTAGATCAGTAGGTAAATCTGTTTTTGCTTTATCCACTGCATCTTTTACTTTTTGTAACGCCTCATCAGTGTTCACATCTGTTCCAAATTCAACAATTATTATGGAGTAATCTTGTTGGGAGGTACTGGTAACTTTATTTACTTTGATGCCTGTTATGCCTTTTACCTGTTTTTCAATAGGCTGTGTTACCAAATTTTCTATATCCCTTGGTGAATTGCCAACGTAAACTGTTTGTATGTAAATGTTAGGAATTACGATATCGGGGAACTGCTCTTTTGGTAGCGTAATAAATTGCATTATTCCTGCAAGGCTCACAAAAATCATCATCAGGTAAATAGACGTTCTATTCTTAATGCTCCACGTTGTCGGGCTAAAATGTTTGAAATGTGATTTATTATTTTCTAATTCGGTCATATAATTTTTTTATGTAGCCAGCTAAAGAATACCCATTAAATCCCGCCCCAGGCGGGGTTGCGTGGCACTCTTTTACTACATCAATGCTATTCAACAATTTTTCTTGTACTGTTTTCGTTGGTTGGTAATTCAATTTTGAACATGTTACAGATGCTTCCCTGTCGGGTCCTGCCAGGCGGGCTTCGTCAGCAGGACAAAGAGCAGTTGCTTTTTTTGTCTTAAGGCTTCCATATAAAATTGATGTGCAATACACATAATCTAATTGTCCATGGGTATTAATCAATAGTTCTATTTCCTACTCACGTTGTCGTTATCAACTGTCCATCATATAAATTTTGAAAACCTTCTGTGATCAACTGTTCGTTGCCTTGCAGGCCACTTTTTACCTCCAGTTTATTTTCATATAATTCGCCTACTACCACGTAGCGTTTTCTGGCAATTAGTTTTCCTTTTTCATTTACAGCAATCATTACAAACTTGCCCTTATCATCATTTTGCAATGTATTTACCGGGATGGTTACAGCACTGGCAACTGCATAATCCTGCACTCTTACAGATGCCACCTGGTTTGGTTTAAAATCAGGATCAGAAGGAATAGGCGCTTCAATATAAAATGTACGACGGGCAGGATCAATGGTTTTACCGGCCACGTTTACGTTAGATTCAAATTTTTTGTTCATGTTAGGCAGAATAATCTGCACCCTGGTCCCCTCACCAATGCGACCCAAATAATTTTCAGGCACTTCTGCAACAATTTTTAATTTGCCTGTATTCACAATTCGTATTTGAGGACCCATAGCTGTTTGTCCAACAAACGTTTCTCCCACCCGTACATTTACCTGGTCAGCAACGCCGGATGTTGGTGCTGTAACATTTGTTAAGCTAATCTGCTTTTGAATAATGCCTATTTGTTTGCGCAGGCTTTGGGCTTGTGTTTGAGCAGTTAATACCTGCTGGTACGTGCCAATGCCCTGATCCCATAGATTTTTGGTACGGCGGTAAGTATCTTCGGCTGCGGTTAATTGTACACGCAACGGTTCAATTTGCTGACGGATCAACTGATCATCCAACTTTGCTAACATTTGTCCTTTGCGTACATATTGCCCCTGCGTTACATACAATGCCTTTACTACTCCGCCCATTCCGTTTGGGGGAGCTACATAAGAAATATTCGTGGCATCTATCCTACCCTGTAAATCCACATAGTGTGTAAAGTTTTGCGGTTGCACCTGCGTTACGGCTACTAGTTTTGCGTTGGCAGTGCTGCCTGACGTATCCTGCAGTGCGATTTCTTTTTGTAGTTTTTCAATTTCTGCATTTAAATTCTGCTGTTCTTTTTTTAACTTCTCCAGTTGCGCTCTCTTATCATTCAAATCTCCCTCTGCTCCTTTTTTGCCGTTGTTGCATGATAATATAATCAAGCTAAGCAGCAGTAATCCGTAAAAATTTCTTTGCATTGGTATTTATTTATTCCAGTTAACGATTTATTCTAATTTCCCCAGAGACGATAGATAACTGATTCTTGCCACAGTAGCATTGTACAACGCATTAAAGTAGTTCGCCTGTGCTGTTTGCACATCAGCATCTGCCTGCAATACTTCAAACGAACTTCCTAAACCTTCCTGGAACTTTAGTTTAGTAGTGTTATATACTCTTTCTGCTAATTGTACATTACGTTCCTGGGCATCAAGATTAAGCAAAGCACTTTTCAGGCTTTCCCTCGTTATTTCCTGTTGCAGATCAATTACCTGTTTTACGTTAGTTATTGTATTATCCAATTTTTCTACTCTGTATTGTGCCTGTTGCGTACGATACTTCCTTTGAAAGCCATCAAAAATGGGTACTGATACATTAAGGCCAATAAAAGAACTCTTAAGCCAAAGTGTTCCATTATCAGTAAAGAATTTTTGTCCCATACCATTAAGTGCGTAATTGGCTGATAATGCAACTGTTGGCAGGTAACCAAGCTCGTTTCTTTTTACATCCAGCTCCAGCAACTTTCTGTTTTGCGCTAATGTTCTTAGTTCGGCCCGGTCTTCATATTTAAAACCATCATCCAGAATGCCTTCTTTTATTTTTTCATTGGTGAGTTCTGCCTTCAGTACAACACTATCCCGTTGAGGAAGTCCTAAGGAAAATTTCATTGCCGCATAGCCCATTTTTACCCCATTCTCTACAACACTCCGGGTTGATCTTAAATTATTTAATTGCACCTGCACCCTGTCCAAATCCAATCGTTCAGCAAATCCATTCTTATACATTATAGAATCATCACGATACAACTTTTCCAGCCGCTTTAAACTTTCATCCATAAAGACCAATTGCTTTTGTGCTATGAGAATAGCATAGTACCTGCTATAAGCGGAGTCTTTAATGCGTTCCTTCGTTTGTTCAATAGTAGCACTCTGCAGGTCTAAAGCAGTTTTGCGTGCAATCAATCCAACAAATACATCTGGCTGAAACAACAATTGTTGCACAGATGCACTTAAATTTAAATTCCATGGCTGCTGAAAACTAACCGGTTGAAAAGTAACAGGTGGAATTGTTGTACCCTGCGGCAATAAATTTTCTTTTACCAGTATATTATAAATGCCCGCATCCTGTGCATTCGGAAAAAGTATTTGAGGTAACTTAATGTAATAGCTGGAAGCAATGTTTCCACTAACTTGAGGTAAAGCACGTCCAAAAATTTCTTTATTTAAGGCCTCCTGATTGCGGTAATCAATCTGTGCATTTTTTAATTCAATTACATTTTTATAAGCAAGCTCTACTGCTTCCTTCACAGTAAGCGTATGTATTTGCTGTGCCTTGGTGGTGCCTGCCACAAACAATAGTAGTAAATTCCCAATTAGCTTCAACTGTTTCATAGCAATACCTTTTTTGTTCGTTGTTTTTTGTATTTATCAATCAGCCTTTCACCTTTGGCAGTAGCCAGTCCATATAAAAAAAGTTCCAGCAATTGCTGCTGAATATGCAGCAACTGTGTGCGGTTGGCAGGAAAAACCTCCGGATCAAAAGCCAGCATAATACTGTGAATGCGGTAACGCGTAAGAATATCTATGTCAATTTCCTGCCGGTACAGTTCCTGTTTTACACCCCATTCAAGGTTGGTTTTTATCATTTGATACAGGAAGCCATTTTTAAATTCAAGGAACTTTTTAAAAACATCTGGATGATATTTCTGCATATCAAAAAGCACTGCCGGATTCATATTAGCGAACATTTCCTGTACCCGGTTAAAGGCCAGGAATACTTCATGCACTGCATTTTCTGATTTCTTTTTTGCCTCTATGCAATCGGCCTGCCTGTTATCTATAATCAAGTGAAACACTGCATCTACCAATTCTTCCTTATCTGTATAATATTGATAAACCGTTTTTTTGGACATGCCCACCTGCGATGCCATATCATCCATAGATACAGAACGGATGCCATAGCGATTAAACAGCTCATGCGCCTTATGAAGTATCCGTTCTTTTTGTTCCATTTCGGTGGCAAAACTAAGAAAACTATCATTGTAAAAATAGTTTCCAAATATTAAATTTTTATGAATGGTTAAAAACTAATAAGATTGGTTGCATAAGTATCAATGGCTAATAAGGTTAAATGAGTTGTTTCATCTTTTTACATTTAAATATTTAATTCTCGCCCTTCACTTTTTTTACCTTCGCCATATGATTAACCCCGATATATCACCCAAACCCGCGCCACTTACCTACCGCACTATGCTTCGGTATTTTGTACAGGGCATTATTGTACTTGCGCCTATCGCAATTACAGGTTACCTGCTATATTGGCTATTTGCTAAGATTGACGGCATTCTGCGACCATACGTCAATATTCCGGGACTTGGGTTTATAATTATCATTCTATTTGTGATTTTAGTAGGATGGGGTAGTTCTAAAGTAGTATTAAGCGGCGTATTAAATATTTTTGATCATTGGCTGGAAAAGACTCCAGGTGTTAAGTTTATTTATACTGCTACAAAAGATTTTTTTTCTGCTTTTACCGGTGAAAAACGAAGATTTGACAAAGCTGTACTGGTAAACACGTTTGCTGAAAATGTGTGGATCATTGGATTTTTAACCGATGAAGAATTACACAACTTTAATGTTGGAGCCGAAATAGTATCCGTTTACGTACCACAGGCGTATAATTTCGCAGGGCAATTATACCTTGTGCCCCGCAACCGTGTAAAGAAAATTGAAAATATTTCTTCCGGCGCTGCTATGAAGTATGCAGTGACCGGAGGTGTAGCTCATTTAACTGAGGAAGCAAACATTAAGCAGCCCGCAATGGATGGAGGTGTATCTACAACCCAATAGTTTTGAAAAGGCCACTTATTTTCTTAGTAACCCTTTTAATTGCTGAGCAATGTTTTTGCTGGGGCTTTTATGCACACCAAAAAATAAACTATTACGCTGTTTTTCTGTTGCCTCCGGAAATGATGGTTTTCTACAAGCGGAACATTCAATTCGTTAGTGACCATGCAGTAGACCCTGATAAAAGAAGATATGCAATTAAAGAAGAGGGACCACGGCACTATATAGACTTAGATCATTACGGAACATATCCATTTGATTCCCTACCCCGTAACTGGAAGGATGCTGTGGCAAAATTTACAGAAGATTCTCTATTACAACATGGTATTGTGCCCTGGTGGGTACAAATAATGCAGCATCGTTTAACAGATGCCTTCAAAGAAAAAAGTGGCAGTAAAATATTAAAGCTGTCTGCTGAAATAGGTCATTATTTAGCGGATGCTCATGTACCATTACATGCAACCAGCAATTACAATGGCCAATTTACCAACCAAAGAGGCATACACGGATTTTGGGAAAGCAGGATACCGGAGCTGCTGGCAGAAAAGGAGTGGGATTTTTTTATAGGGAAAGCTGAGTATATAAAACGACCTGATATGTTTATCTGGGAAAGAGTATTAGAGAGTGCTGCAGCCGCTGATACCGTATTAGCCTTTGAAAGAAATTTGTCTGAACAATTTCCGCCAGACCGAAAGTTTTCTTTTGAAAACAGAAATGGAGTAACCATCCGGCAATACTCTACTGCTTATTCAAAGGCGTATGATGTTATGCTTGGCGGCATGATTGAGCGGAGAATGCGACAGTCAATATTTGCCATTGCATCATTCTGGTATACTGCATGGGTAAATGCAGGCCAGCCTGACCTTACTAAGCTTTCCAAAGTAAATTTTACAGAAGAAGACCTCAGGGAATTTGAACAGTTAAATCAGGTATGGAGAAATGATACCATAAAAGGCAGAGAACATATCCCTTTCCCCTAAAGAGATACCCTTAACCCTAAAGGGGGTTATGCAACCCTTTTGAGACTGAACGGATTACATTTGCATCATAAATAAAAAAATGAGTTCATTTACAAAGGAAGAAATTAACCTACGTTCCACCTTGTCTTCCCAGGCGCCACCAAATGCAGGGTTTACACGTACAGGCGGCGGTATTCACAACTTCAATGCTGGCCCCTCTATATTACCCAAAGAAGTTTTTGAAGAAGCAAGTAAAGCAATCATCAACTTTAATAATAGCGGTTTATCCCTTTTAGAAATTGGCCACCGAACAAAATTATTCCAGGAAGTTGTAGATGAGGCAATTGCATTAATGAAAGAATTGATGCATTTGGATAGTGACCATGAAGTTCTTTTTTTACATGGAGGTGCATCAACACAATTTTTTCAGGTGCCTATGAATTTGCTAAATGATAATGCAACTGCTGCTTATACCGATACTGGTGTTTGGGCGGCTAAAGCAATCAAAGAAGCCAGGTTGTATGGCAATCTGGATGTAGTGTGCAGTTCAAAAGCGGATAATTATACTTATTTGCCAAAACAGTTCCAGGTAAATAGCAATGCTTCTTATTTACATATAACAACAAACAATACAATTTACGGCACACAATGGCAAGACCTTTCTATCCTTTATAATCAAGGCGTACCGCTTGTTGCTGATATGAGCAGCGATATTTTAAGCCGTAAGCTGGACTTTAATAAGTTCGACTTAATCTATGCCGGAGCACAAAAGAATATAGGTGCCGCAGGTGTCAACGCAGTGGTGGTGAATAAAAATATTTTGGGTAAAGTAACCAGGAATATTCCAACTATGCTTGACTACCGCAATCATATTGAAGCAGGTTCTTTACTAAATACCCCTCCTGTTTTTGCAATTTATGTTTGTATGTTAACATTACGCTGGTTAAAAACGACGGGTGGCATTGAGGCAGCAGAGGAACGAAACAATGCAAAAGCTAAATTATTTTACGACACATTAGACAGCTTGCCATTTTTTAAAGGCACTGTAGCAAAAGAAGACCGTAGTAAAATGAATGCATGCTTTAGAATTGAAGATGCAGCAGCAGAGAAAGAATTTATTGCTCTTTGTGAAAAGGAAGGAATGATCGGCATTAAAGGACATAGAACAATAGGTGGGTTCAGGGTTTCCATGTATAATGCACTACCTTATGAAAGTGTAGTGGCTATTTCTGATGTAATGAAATATGTTGGGGGCAAAAACTTCTGATTTTATTGTGAAACCCCTTTAAACACAATACAATAAACTAATTTTTATGCAGTTCAATCAGAAGTTATGGCTCTAATCAAACCTTTCAAAGCTCTCCGGCCTCACAATGAATTTGCTGCACAAGTGGCGTCAAAACCCTACGATGTAT
>JBHENB010000053.1:0-14777 GCA_046262255.1 Chitinophagaceae bacterium | reverse complement strand
GATGAAGAAACAATAAATTTCATCTGGTTGTTTTTGAGCATGGCGAAACTAAACAATTTTGGGACACAGCAACCCCGTGTTAACACACAATATAAAATAAGTGGAAAAGTACTTACAGACTTGAGGGGAGAAGTGAAAAACAATTAGGTAACCTTAATTTTAAAGACAAAAGCTCATTAATGGGGGTACAAAAACAACAGCTTACGCAGGAACAGGGTTTACAAAAGCTGCGGTACTATTGCGGTTACCAGGAGCGTAGCCACTACGAGGTGCAGCAAAAACTGTGGGAGCTGAGGATAAATAAATCCTATCATGATGCAATTATTTCCGCCCTTATTGAAGAAGATTACCTGAACGAAGAACGTTTTGCCATACACTTTGCCGGCGGAAAGTTCAGGATGAATGAATGGGGGAAGAAAAAAATATATTATGCTTTGAAAGAAAAGCGGGTAAGTGACTACTGCATACAAAAAGCATTGAAAGCTATTGATGAAGACGATTATGAACGGAAATTGAGAGAACTGGCAGAAAAAAAATACAATTCCTTAAGCAGAGATCAGTACCTGGTTCGTAAAAAGAAAACAATAGATTATTTGCTGCAAAAGGGATTTGAGACAGACCTGGCAAATACGGTAGTGAATGAAATAATAAAAAATGAGGGATTATGATTTACTTCTCTAAATCTTATCTTGCAACTCATGTCTGTCCTTAGGGTTACTCTTATTCAAACGGCGTTGCACTGGGAAGACAAAGAAGCAAACCTGCAAATGCTGCAACAAAAAATAAGTGCAGTTAAGGACAAAACTCATGTGGTTGTGCTACCGGAAATGTTCAGCACAGGCTTTAGTATGAAGCCGGAAGTTTTAGCCGAAACCATGAATGGTACAACCTTTCACTGGATGAAAGAGGTGGCTGCAAAAAACAAAATAATTCTCACCGGCAGCATTATCATAAAAGAGCTTTTGCTGAATAATGAAGGCGAACAGTATTTTAATCGCATGGTATGGATGCTTCCAAACGGGCAAAATGCATACTGCGACAAAAGGCACCTTTTTGCTTACGCAGAAGAGGATAAACATTATACGGCAGGCAGCAAACGCCTGATTACATCGGTAAATGGATGGAAAATAAATTTGATGGTTTGCTATGATTTACGTTTTCCTGTTTGGTCTAGGCAATCTCCCCCTCTCCGCCCGGCGATGGGACCAGCAGGTGAGGCCGGGCGGCTCGAATACGATGTATTGATATACGTAGCCAATTGGCCTGAGAAAAGAAGCCTTGCATGGAAAACTTTACTGCAGGCAAGAGCAATAGAAAATCAATGCTATGTTATAGGTGTAAACAGAGTTGGTAATGACAGCAACAATATTTACTACAGTGGCGATAGCATGGTAATAGATTCTTTGGGAGAGATATTATATCACAAGGCACATGATGAAGATGTTTTCACCATCACGTTAGACAGAGAACACCTGCAAGCAGCAAGAGATAAATTTCCTTTTTGGAGGGATGCTGATAGCTTTAAAATATTTATTTAGCTGCCTTAGATTTTACAAGCTCTTTTACCTTTTCCATTTTAAAATCCCGGCTTCGCCGGATAGCTTCTACAGTGGGTTTTACTTCCACATTCGGTATAACTCCTTTTCCATTCTTGGTTAGATTTCTATCTATCACCAGCCTGAATAGCGGTAGACGAAACCGGACTTTTGTGTTTGGCAGTGTAACATCCGGAATAAGCCAGGCATTATTCCCATAGGCACCGCCACCTGTTTCTTCACCCACCACCGTAACGTTCTTTTGATGTTTAACGGACTGGGTAAATAATGCAGATGCAGAAAAGGTATTCCCACCGGTTAAAATGTAAACATTACCATTGTAATGATCTTTTGTTTTTGGCGGGAAGTATTTTCTTTCAAAATATTTAAAATGATAGTTCCCATTGCCCCTTCGGCGTGTCATAAATAAAATAAACAGCCTGTTGAGTAAATAATGTTGCATGTATTTGCTGTACGAACTTTTATTTTTTAAAGCAAATAGGGAATCCGCAATTTTAAATGGCCTGTCCACAATATATTTTGTAAGAAGATTGGAAAGTATAACACTGCCACCACCATTACCGCGTAAATCAATTGCAAGATTTGGAATTTGTTTGTTATTTAATTGCCGGAAAGACCTTTTAAAAAAGCTGCGTAATCCATTGTGTTTTGTGAATGTGGAAAGCTCCATAATCGCTAATTGCAGTGCAGTATCGGTCCTTAGATTTCTTGCTTCCTGCAGCCGCTGTTTTTTGCGTTCACGGCGGAATAATTTAGGAGCAGATTTGCGTTTAGAAGTGGTGTCTGCAACAGGTTTGTATAAACTAACGTACGATTGTTTCTTCTGCCCCAATGTATCCACAAACTCTATAAGGTGCCTTTGTTTTGGTCCATAAATGGAAGCATACATGTTTCTGAAAACTGAGGGATTACTAAGTGTCTGGTACTTATGTGTGAGGTTATGGCCGTCAGCAGATAAGTGGCTGAAGAAACTATCAACAATAGATGTTATAGGCCTGCCATCAATGGCTTTTAATAACACACCACGGCTAACGGCACTATCCTTTCTATTGAGGTTGTTAGTTACAACAGCAGTGTCTTCCCAGATCTTTACACTTAATGGAAATACTCTGTTCCTGGTAGAATCGTAATGTTTTGCAAAGGGTTTAGATGCCCTTACTACTGTGTGCCCGCACTTCATTTTTGCGATGACATAACTTAATACATATCGAAATTTATTTTCTGTCAGCGAGTCGTTCAACTTACTCTCGCCAACAGAAAAATAATAGTCCATACTATCTTTTGGAGTGTACCAATAAAGACCCGGGTGCAGTTCCTCAACAACATTTCGGAACAGAGTATAATCTTCTTTTAGTTGTTGTGGGGCATATTTTTTTAACGGGTCAAAGTCTTTAGACGCAACACAGCTGCACACAAGAAAAGGTACAAATACAATTACAAAAGTATAAACGGTTTTCATGGATTTCATTAAAAGGCACTCCATCCTTGCGCTGTTATAGGATGCTTGCCTCCACCCTTTGTGTATATATTAGCACCATTCTCAGCTTCAGTAATGTAGCCAATAACACTTATATCTGCATGTTGGCTCAGCTTTTCATAATCATTCTGGTTTACTGTAAATAATAACTCATAATCCTCGCCACCACTTAGTGCACATGTGGTTGGATCCAGTGTAAATTTGAATGCTGCTGCCCGTGTATCTTCTGCTATGGGTATTTTGTCTTCATACAACACACAGCCTGTATTACTTTGTTTGCAAATGTGTAAGATTTCAGAGCTAAGCCCATCACTAACATCAATCATGGCAGTAGGTACAACATCATTTTCATAAAAAAAGGATACAATATCTTTTCTTGCCTCCGGCTTCAGTATGCGTTTCACAATATAATTTTCTCCCTCCAGATCAGGCTGAATCTGTGGATTTTCCAGGAAGATTTTCTTTTCTCTTTCCAATAAAGTTAAACCAAGAAAAGCAGCACCTAAATCGCCGGTAACACACAACAGATCCCCCTTTTTAGCACCGCTCCTCTTCACTAATTTTTCTTCTAAAACTTCTCCAATTGCTGTACAGCTAATGATAAATCCTTTTTTTGAAGAGGAAGTGTCACCGCCAACTAAGTCAACCCCATAGTAGGCGCAGGCTGCATAAATGCCTTCATAGAATTCATCTAACGTTTCCCTGCTAAACCTATTGCTAAAGGCAACACTTAAAGTAATTTGAGTTGGGATAGCATTCATGGCATAAACATCACTCACATTTACCACTACCGTTTTATATCCAAGGTGCTTTAGTGGCGTGTACATCAAATCAAAATGAACATCCTCTATAAGCATGTCGGTTGTTATTACTGTTTGTTTACCAAAGTGATCAATGACAGCAGCATCATCGCCAACACCAAGGATCGTAGATGCATTTTGTATTTCAATGTTCTTTGTCAGATGGGTTATTAAGCCAAATTCACCAAGGGTAGAAATTTCTGTGCGATTTTCCATCAATTTCAGATTTCAGAGTTGCGATTGCAGATTTACCGGTCCGGCTATATTTTTTAGAGTCGTATTGATTGAACTATATAGTTTGAATCCTGAACAATTTCTCCAACCTCTTCACTTAAAATATGGTGATCAGGAAAGTTTTTTTTAATGGTTTCCAGAATTGCTTTTTCTGCTGCATGATCTGCCTCTGTTACTAAATTATTGATGCCCTCCTTGCTGGTGATTTGATACTCAATATTCATGAAGTGTCGCAATTCATCAGCGGCTACATGCACAGCCTGCAATAAGGTGCTTTTAAGCATCCGCAAAGATAATAACTGGCGCAGAGCCCTATTTGATATTATATTTGAACGCTCCTGAATTAAACTGCCGTCATTTGACCATATCCGTAATTATAGTTAGCTACAACGTTAAGTATTTTATAGAGCAATGTTTGCATTCTTTAAAAACGGCCGGTAATGGCTTTAACGTAGAAGTAATTGTTGTTGATAATAACAGTACGGACGGCTGCATTGCTTATTTAAAGGGAAAGTTCCCTTATGTACATTTTGTAACAAATGAGGCAAACGTTGGCTTTGCAAAAGCATGTAACATTGGATTAGATATTGCATCAGGGGAGTATATTTTATTTTTAAACCCGGACACATTGCTGGCAGAATACTCCTTACGAACATGCATAGACTTCTTTAATGAACATAAGGATGCCGGTGCAGTAGGGGTAAGAATGATTGACGGCTCTGGTAAATTTTTAAGAGAGTCCAAACGTTCGTTCCCATCTCCACTTACTTCCTTTTATAAACTATTTGGATTAGCAAGAGCATTCCCAAAATCTAAGGTATTTAACCGCTACCATTTGGGCCACCTGAACAATAAAGAGAATCATGAAGTAGATGTATTGGCCGGCGCTTTTATGATGGTTCGGAAAGATGTTTTAAATAGTGTGGGCCGCTTTGATGAAGACTTTTTTATGTATGGCGAGGATGTGGACCTAAGCTATCGGATACAAAAAAGTGGTTATAAAAACTATTATGTAGCGGATACAGAAATTATACATTTTAAAGGAGAAAGTACAAAACGCGGAAGCTTGAATTATGTGCGGATGTTTTATACTGCAATGAGCACTTTTGCAAAAAAACATTATGGTGGCACCAAAGCCGGAGTGTTTAATGCCTGTATTCAATTTGCAATTTGGACAAGAGCTTTAATTGCTGCTGCTGCAAAGTTTATTAACTCGATTGGACTACCTGTTATTGACGCCGCCATCATTTTGTTTTCATTTTGGCTGGTAAAAGAAGTATGGTCCAATTATATCAGAACAGACACTATCTATCCAAACGAATTGCTGATGGTTCTGTTTCCTGCTTTTACGATTGTCTACCTGATAGTTGCTTTTTATGCCGGATTGTACAATAAATATTATCGGCAACCGGAGTTGGTGCGATCTGCTGTTATAGCTTCTATTGTACTGTTGGCAGTATATGCTCTGCTGCCGGAAAAGTATCGTTTCTCCAGAGCTATCATCTTATTTGGCGCTTTAACTGCTTTTATTTTTATAAACCTTTTTCGCCGTGTGTTACTAAAGGCTAATGTGCTGCAAAAAGCTCCGGATAAGATGGCGCAACGTCATATATTAATTGCAGCTTCTGAAAGTGAGTTCCAGGACGTAAAAAAACTTTCTCATGCAAATCAACTTCATTTCAGAATTATTATAGGTAGGGTAGGAGTAACTCCAAACGACACTAATGCAATTGCGCCACTGGAAGAAGTAAACCAGATTGCTCCTGGTATTGCAGCAAAAGAGCTCATATTTTGTTTTGGCACATTATCCTATCAGCATGTTATATCTTTTATTCAAACCCTAAAAACTCCGTTGCGACTCCGTTTTCATGCAGCCGGGAGTTGCAGTATAGTTGGTAGCGACTCCAGCACTTCCAGTGGAGAAGCAATTTCAGCAGAAACATCCTTTAACCTATCCAAACCACATTACCGCCGGTTAAAAAGACTGATAGATTTTTCAGTTACCTTTTGTTTACTATTTACCCTGCCTTTACATTTTATTTTTTTTAAAAAACCGTTACGTTTTTTAAAAAACTGTATGAATGTGCTTGTGGGTAATAAAACATTAGTTGGGTATACTGTTAATGGAAAAGATCTTCCACACCTTCGTAATGCCGTACTGTCTGTTAAGGGGAGAGCAGTAAAAGAGAAGTCTTCCGTAGAACATCACAGTTTAAAAACGATGGATTATTGGTATGCACGTGATTATGACCCTATGCAGGATGTTAAGATTATAATGAAAAACTACAGATACCTCGACAGTTAATCATCCATTTTATTACTCAGTTGTTAACTTTACCCTTCAAACCTGAACCATCTTAATGGCAAACATTATTGATTTTAAAATTCCTAAAGCCATTGCCACTGCTTTGCGTTTGCCGGATAATGATCCGCGGAGTCAGCAATTGAGGGTTTTGAAAAGACTGCTGACGAAAGCAAGGTTTACTGCTTTTGGTCAGCACTACCGGTTCGACGAGATTTTGTTCAGTCGCCATGCCGGAAAAAATTTTCAGGAAGTGGTTCCGGTGCACGACTACAATAAAATTTATAATGACTGGTGGAAAAAAACGTTAGACGGAGTACCGGATGTTGCCTGGCCGGGTAAAATAAAATATTATGCATTAAGCTCGGGGACTTCCGAAGCTTCCAGTAAATATATTCCTGTTACGCAGGATATTTTGCGAAGCAACCGGATTAATTATTTACGCCAGCTTCTTTCATTGGTGAATTACAATAATTTACCACGTAATGCAATGACTAAGGGCTTTTTAATGCTTGGTGGTGCCACCGACCTGGAGAAAGGCAAAGCCGGCTGGTATGCAGGCGATCTCAGCGGCATATTGATGAAAAACCGGCCATTTTGGTTTCAAACATTTTATAAACCCGGAGGCCGCATTGCTGCAATAAAAGATTGGAATCAAAAGCTAAACGAAATTGTTGAAAAAGCAAAGGACTGGGATATTGGTTATATAGTTGGCGTACCTGCATGGTGCCAGATGTGTATGGAAATGGTTATTGAACATTACAAAGTTAAAACCATTCACGATGTATGGCCAAACCTTGGATTTTTTGTTCATGGTGGTGTGGCTTTTGAGCCTTATAAAAAAGGATTTGAAAAATTGCTTGCCAAGCCTATAGTGTATATAGAAAATTACCTTTCCAGCGAAGGCTTTATTGGCTACAAAGATCGTGAACATGCTAAGGGCATGAAGCTCATTTTAGACAACAACATATTTATGGAATTTGTTCCCTTCAACGATAAGAATTTTGACAGCGAAGGTAAAATGGTGGAAAACCCGGATGCCCTGATGGTACATGAGGTGGAAGAAGGAAAGGACTATGCACTGCTGATAAGTACAAATGCAGGCTCATGGCGCTACCTTATTGGCGATACTGTACGTTTTGTGGACCTGCAAAGAAATGAAGTGGTTATTACAGGAAGAACAAAGCACTTTTTAAGCCTTGTGGGGGAGCATTTGAGTGTGGAGAATATGAACAAAGCAATACATCTGGTGAGCGAAGAGCTGAATATCTGTATTCCTGAATATACGGTTGTAGGGTTTCCTTATGAGAACTTTTTTGCGCATAAATGGTACGTAGCCTGTGATGATGATGTGGATGAAAAGCTTTTGCGGGATAAGATTGATGCATGCCTCTGCAAGCTGAATGATGATTATGCAGTGGAGAGAACCAGCGCTTTAAAACAGGTTTTTCTGGAAAAATTTCCCGAGGAAGTTTTTTTATGTTTTATGGCAAAGAAAGGCAAGCTGGGGAGCCAGCATAAATTTCCCCGTGTGCTCAAAGGAAAAATGCTGCAGGACTGGAACGATTTTCTACAATCACATAAAATAGCAATTGATAACTTCACTTTATAAGAGTTTAATCTCTCAACAACAATAAAAGGTTGCAATTTCGTTATAGGCATTTTACAGCCATAAATTATCTCAGCATACATGAAACGAAAGAGAGCAGGGTTACGCATCTTCCGTTGGATTAAAAAATTTATTCTGGTACTTTTCCTGCTTCAGCTATTTTACATTATTATTTTAAAGTGGGTTTATCCGCCTGTAACTATTACTCAGTTACAAAGTTTTTTTTCAGGTACCGGATTGAGAAGAGATTATGTGAAGTGGAATGAAATATCCTACAACATGAAGCTTGCTGTTATTGCATCCGAAGACCAGATTTTTCCTGACCATAGCGGCTTTGACTGGAAGAATATTAAAAAGGCAATGAAGTATAATGAGGAAAAGCCCAACCGCATACGAGGCGCCAGTACCATTAGTCAACAAGTGGCTAAAAATGTTTTTCTGTGGCAGGGCCGAAGCTGGATACGTAAGGGTTTAGAAGTTTATTTTACAAAGATGATAGAGTGGATATGGGGAAAGGAAAGGATACTGGCCGTTTATTTAAATGTAATAGAAACAGGTAAGGGCATGTTTGGTGCAGAAGCTGCGGCAAGAAAATATTTTAAAAAAAGCGCAAAAGCGGTAACCAAAAAAGAAGCAGCAATGATAGCAGCATGTTTACCCAATCCAAAAAAATATTCGGTTAATCCTGCTTCGCCATATGTTGTTTTTAAAACCAACTGGGTGTTACAACAAATGCAATACCTGCAACGGGATAACGATGTTGAAAGTGTAATTAAATAGAATGAGCAGGCACTCCACGGCTGGGAAACACGGTATCTAAAATACTTCTGGCCATTTGAAAACGTTCGGGGGGTGTACCGGAAATTATTGCCCACCTTCCCCCGTGATTCACCATCAGGTCTTTGTACATTTTAAATATTTGTTTTCTTACCTCAAGGTCAGGGTATTCACGCAATCCATCCTGAACCCACGGCAGATCTACATCACACAGAAAATGCATGTCGTACTGGCGGGAGGCAATCTGCTTTAATATCCATGTATGGCAGTTATTAAAGGCAACTTCGCTCCATACTTTCATTACGTACATATCGGTATCAATAAAATAAAAATTATTTTTCGCCTCGGTGTGTAATACATCTTCCAACTCTATCTGGCCCATTGCAATATTCAGCAAATCTTCATAAGTATATTTTGTGCCATGTTGCAACAAATATTCTCTTGCAAACTCCGGGCACCAAACTGTATTATAATGTTCAGCTAATTGAGAGGCTAATGTGCTTTTACCAGTACACTCAGGACCGAGGATAACGACTTTTTTCATTGATGTCCTACTAAAGATAAGGTTGTTGCGATGAAACTCTTGCTTTCTTTTGCCACTCCACTAAGCCAAAAAAGGCCATTATAAATAGAATAAGATAATAGACGCTGGTAAAAGCCAATCCCTTTACAAAATATAATGGAATAGATGCAATATTAGTGGCAATCCACCAATACCAGCTTTCCACTTTCTTTTTTGCCATCAGCCACATGCCGGTGTAAGCTGTTGCAGATGCAAAAGCATCTGCCCAGGGAATGGCGCCTTCAAAATACCTTTTTAAAAAGACGAGTGATGAGAATAGAACTATATAAAAGAAGATGAAAAACAAAAGCTGCTGTATCCACTCTTTTTTTCCGGAATAGCTAATATGCAGCACTGCCTGGGTTTTTGCATCTTTTCTCGCCCACAAGATCCACCCGTAAATACTCACTACGGTATAATAAACCTGTACACTAGCCTCACCTATCAAATGAAACTTCCAGCTTAGGTATATGTAAATGATAGTATTGATAAGCCCCACAGGAAAAACAAGAATATTTTCCTTTTTAGAGAACCAAACGCTGGCAATGCCTGCAAATACAGCAACATACTCCAGCCAGGATGTTTGCTGCATACCTGCAATAAACTGCTGATAGAGTTGCTGTAACATTAAAAAGAATTAGAGCTGCGCAGAATGGGAATTTCTTTTTGTAGAATAGTCTCAAATTCAGGATCAGATGGAGGAGGCAATTCGGAATTGATTATATTGCCGCGGGGATCTATAAGGATAAACCGGGGAATACTATTTACTGCAAGACCTTTTGCAAAATCTGCATCAGCATCAGTAGCCCACAATTGCAGGATCCTTGTATTTTTCTTCCCCGATGCCTCACTGATCCATGCATTCTTATCATCGTCTATTGAAACCGAAACAAATGCTACCTGCTCGCTGGTATATTGCTCGGCTAATTGCTCAAAATAAGGAGCTTCTCTTTTGCAGGGCGCACACCATGTAGCCCACACATCCAGCACTATATACCGGTTGGCAAGAGCCCTTAAGGCGAACTTGTTTCCATTAAGTGCTTCGGCAAAAAAGTTTTGTGCTTTTTGACCACGCCTCATGCGGTTAAGGCGATCATTGTTTTCTATCAGTCTTGCTTTTACCTTTTCATTATTAATACTTGCAAGTATTTGTTGCAGCAATAAAGCTCGCCTGTTGCTGTCACGTATGCGAAACAGGTTTGTTTGTGCGCCTTCATACAATATAAGGTCATGAGCATTGCCAGTTTGAAGACTAGAATTTAGTGTAGCAAAATAAGCGCTGTCACTCCTCCCTGATTTTTGTTTTATACTTTCCAATACATAATTCCGGTATTCTGAAAAAGAAATCAGCGACTCGTCCTTTTCATGTGTTTCTTTAAGTAACTGGTCTGTAAACTTAGGATACTTTAATTCTTCGTTTGGATAATACACAGAATGTATACGAGGATAATAGCTATTTAGTAACGATGCATAATTCATGGAGTTTAACTTCTTCATTGCTGAAATAAAATCATTTGATGGCTTTATCCGATCCGTAGTTTTAAACTTATCTATCTTATCCTGCTTCTCTTTCCATGCAGCCATCACTTGTTGTGCATATTCAGCCGGCTTAAATTGATAAGCATATGAGGTTAAACTCCAGTCATTTGATTTTTGCAGCCCACTTAACAAGAACTGGTTTTCAGCCATTCTTGTACCTGATATTTTTGGGTCATTCGTATTACCATCAATATCTACCGCAACATACATGCTATCCTTGTAGCCAAAATATACAGGCAAAGTCATTTGCCCTGCACGCAAATAATAAATACCTGTTGGGATCTCCTTTTCTATTAAGGCATGAAACTTTTTATTCTGTACAGGAATGGATATAACAGTGTCCATTAGTGGTGCCTGTAACAGCACCACATTGCTAACAGGTTTTTTAGAACTCACTTCTCCGGCCAACACAGTATTAGAATACCTCGACAGAACAGATGGCTTATTCACCCACCATGCAATAGCAATAAAAGCAATAATTGCAATCAAAGTAATTACGAGTGTTTTTGCAGGTTTGATGTATGCTCTTGCGAAACTTTTGCGTACAAAGAGTTGGTATCCTAACCACAAAAAAAGTACAGTCCAGGCGAGGCTTAGCTTTTCATGACTGAGTAAAAATTTTCCGGCAACACTACCTTCATACGATGCGGTTGTAAGGATTGCTGTGGCATAAGGCCACCACGTCATTACTCCAAATTGCACCAGCGTAGACCCTGCTATTATTGCAACCAGGCCAATGCTCATAGGCCATGCAAAATTTTTAATTAATAAGCTAAAAAAATATTGAACTGAAATGATTGCTAATGACCCTATCCAATAACGAAAGATCACCTTGGCTGCTAAACCCCAGTCTACACTGCTGTTACTAAACCCGGAATCCTTTCTAAATAGTTGTAACAATAGCCCGCCTGTGAGAGCGAATAACAATAAACCAAATAAAGAAATCAATGAGATCAAAGCAGCAACTTCCCACTTGGATAGAAACAAGGCGGCTCTGGACACAGGTTGTGTTTCCATGAGCTTCCATGTGTCTGACCGGTGTTCCAAATATACAATCCGCAACGCCATGATCACTACAAATAACGGATAAAAGAATCCTGTAAATCCTTGAAAGTTTGCTTTTATAAAGCCGTTCCATGCATCGTTTTCATTGCCGGAGGAATTGACAAAAAATCCTACAAGTGTAATAATCACAGGAATGAATGCGGTTGCTCCAATTAATAACCATATCATTCCTGAATGCCGCAACTTCAGCCATTCAGCCCGGAAAGCTTTATTGTGTGTGGAAATGAAAGTTTTCATGCGATTTTGTTGTCCTGGCCAATAATATTCATAAACCAGTCTTCCAGTCCTCCTCTTAATTGTATGCCCGTCACTGGTATATTCATTCCTACAAGATGCTTATTTATATTCATTACATCCTCCTTACTTCCAGCTGCCATTACTACTTCATCCTGTGCTTGTTGGTGTGCATCGGGGTAATGTGCCTGCAAAGGTTCAATCCAATCGGATGCTTCCGGTATCTTAAAAACTACCTCGCTGGATCTGTAAGCAGAGTTTTTCATTTCTTCTAAGCTGCCCTGATATTTAAGCACACCATGATTAATAATACCTATACACGCACAGGTTTTTTCTATTTCACTAAGTAAGTGGCTTGAAACAAAAATGGTTTTACCTTCTTCCCTGTTCAGCCTTATTAACAGCTCACGTACTTCAATAATTCCATTAGGATCAAGACCGTTTGCGGGCTCATCCAGGACCATTAAGTCAGGATTGAATAGCAAGGACATTCCAATACCTAAACGTTGTTTCATGCCCAGTGAATATTCCCTTGCTTTTCTATTAGCAGCGGCTGTTAGTCCCACAATGCTTAAAGCATTCTCAATATTCTTATCCGGCAAACCTCTTAACGTGGTGATCACTTTAAGGTTTTCTCTGCCCGTAAGGTGTAGATAAAGAGAAGGAGTTTCTATTAGCGTACCTACAGATTTATAAATATGAGGAATGTTCTTTTGAAGTGATAATCCATTAATAAAAATGTTATCTCTATCAGACAGTAACATTCCTGTTAAGAGCCGTATTGTAGTAGTCTTTCCTGCTCCATTAGGTCCTAAAAAGCCATATATACTTCCTTTGGGTACTTGTAGTGAAACATTATCCACCACTTTCCTTTTATAGGCATAGGAGAAATTCAGCTGGTTTGTTTCAATTGCAAATTCAGACATAATAATTCCAAAGACTAAACATACAAAAAATAGCCCCTATACGGCAAATAGCTTTTAGAATAACCACTTACATCGAGTAATAGCAGCTGTTTATTTATGCTAAACCGATTTATACCATAGGCCCGCTTGCAAATATTTAAAACCATTTCGCGTACGAAATCTTGTGGGGAGTTGTATCCTACCGTTTGGTGTAAACCTCCACACAACAAAATGCAAATGCGGGAAGGAGGAAAACCCTGTGTTGCCACTATATGCAATTAACTGACCTTCTTGTACCGAATCGCCGACGTGTACCAGCGCACCCTTGTATTGCAAATGTCCATAAAAAGCCTGCGTACCATCATTATGACGGATAGCTACACTATTGCCTTTGCGCAGATATTTGATGTTTGCCCCGCCCTTTGAAAAACTATCCTGCACACTAACTACTACTCCGCTCCGTGCTGCACAAATAGGCGAACCCCTTTTCATTTTAAAATCCAGCATAATACGGCCCCGGTGAGAAAATTTTGAGTTATACCCTTGAATTACTAAATGAGAAACACCTTTCGGATAGGGTAATGAGTAAATGTAGCTTGTATCTTCTTTTTCCACTTTGCTGCCCTGATAATAATACTGCATGCCACAGGAATACAAGCCAATAAAAACCAATGTATATAAAATGGATTTCGATAACTGCATCATAGCGCAAAGAAAAAAGCTGCCAAAGACAGCTATCATTCCTATTTATCTTTCTCAATCTGGCTAAATCCCCGTTCTAAATTATTCAGCTTCTGCTACAACTTCTTTCACTTCCGGTATCATACGCTTCATCATCCCTTCTATTCCCGCTTTTAAAGTGATCATAGAAGATGGGCAGCCACTACAGCTTCCCTGCAACATTAAATTAACCACACCATCACTATAGCTTTTAAATTGAATGGCCCCACCATCCATTTCCACTGCCGGCTTTACATAATTCTCCAGTAATTCCTTTACTCTTTTCACCACGTCATCATCGTCTGCGCTTACCGTATTGCTGCTTTCCTGTTTGATAGAGGCAACTTCTTCTTCATTAATTACCAGCTTACCTTCTTCCAGGTATTCTTTTAAAAACTGGCGTATAGAAGGAATAACGTCATCCCAATCTGTGTCGGGAGTTTTGGTAAGCGTAACAAAGTTGGAAGCAATAAAAACTGATTTAATAAAAGGAAAACCAAATAATTCCGACGCAAGCGGGGACGGCTTTGCAGTTTCCATATCCGGGAAATCTATGCTTTTACCGGGGTAAAGAAGTTTATTGGCAACAAACTTCATCGTCTCGGGGTTAGGCGTCATTTCAGTGTATATGCTAATTACCGGGTTACCTGTTTTGATCATGATCTGCGATTTGAACTGCAAATTTACCAAATGTTCCTGTTAAAAGGTTGCTATGAAAAGCAAAAACTAAGATTTCATTCATTTCATTAACAATAGCTTTCAAATGGTTAATATGATTGCCATACATCTTCTTTGCATAAGCTCTGTTTGCAAAATATAACAGGATTGTGAAAACAACGATGGCAGGAATATATAAGAAGGCAATTTCAGAAAAAGAATCAAACCTGCGGATCATGATTTCCTGAAATAGATCCTGCCGCAAATGGAAATCAAGCTCGTATATGAAGCATACCTTATAAACAATACCCTGATGCCTGCCCACAAGTTCCCCATTCTT
>JBHENB010000052.1:0-14992 GCA_046262255.1 Chitinophagaceae bacterium | reverse complement strand
GCTCATAGAAGCCAACATTACGGGTACTAAAGTGCACAGCAGGATAATAGGAAACTTCATCTCCCATGAGTGCTAAATATGGATTAATACCTTGAACCGTTGCGTTGCCGAGACTAGCTATTGGTCCATTTACCTGCAACTTCGGCCACCCATTCGACGAAAAATATCCAGCAATTGAATTGTTGGTTCTAAAATAAAGATGACTATTGTCGGTGGTGCCGATAAAATTACTATCCGGGTTTGTGCCGGCATTTCCTGTTAAAGCCCAGCCTGTCCCCGGCACAGTAGCAATGCTTCTGAACTCAGTTCGTCCATTCCCTTTGTTATGCAAAAAACCGTTTACGTTTCGAGTACTGTTTTCTAATATTAATTCAGTAGAGTTTAGATTATTGTGAAGGCGAATGCTATCTCCTACAATTTCTGTCTGCAGCACTTGTGACAAGGCGGAGAAGGTAACAATATTGTAACAGCAGATTAAAACAATTTTTCTCATAAGTTAGCAGTTTAGGTGTTTAACGCAGGAAAAATAGGGAGTAATTATTTTACAAAAAAATTTTTCTTTTGGTTTTCAGAAAAAAAAAAATTGAAATAGCAGCTGTCGTTAAACAAGAATACTACCCGCTAAATAATGACGGCTAGTTGAAAATACTTGAAAATAACTTTTTATAATAAATGGTGCTTTATTCTATTCAGTCCAACATTTTACGAAACTTTTGAACATTCGTGAGATGTCTGAAAAGTAAAAAAAGCATACTTTTGTAAAGACAAGTCTGCTTAAGTAAAGACCTATAAGATTTACCTGGAGTTCTTAAAGAAGATCGAGGAAAAAATCGAGGAAAAAGCTAAGTAATTCAAAATCACCTGGATAGAAGGCTAGGAAAAGTTCCGTCCGGTCCGCTTTCATAAGGATTACAGTAATGTAATCCTTATTTATCTCTACTACTATTGCTATGCCGCGCAACGCTAATAGACAATTTTTAGATTTTGAAAAACCAATTAAAGATTTAATTGATGAAATAGAGCGTCTGAAGCACACATCCGAGCAAAAAAAAATTGATTATTCAGACATGATCAATAAGCTTCAGGAAAAGATCATTGAGAAAAGAAAAGAAATCACACAAAATCTTTCACCCTGGCAAAAAGTACAATTAAGCAGGCACCCGGACAGGCCATATACGATGAAGTATATAGAAAAGATGACTACTAATTTCGTTGAGTTGTACGGCGATAGAAATGTAAAAGACGATAAGGCTATGATTGGTGGGTTTTGTATGCTGAATGGCGAAACAGTAATGGTAGTAGGACAGCAAAAAGGAATAAATACTAAAATGCGACAGATGCGAAATTTTGGTATGGCAAACCCTGAAGGTTACAGAAAAGCATTGCGTTTAATGCGGCTCGCGGAAAAATTTAATAAACCTATTATAACATTAATTGATACACCTGGTGCTTACCCTGGTTTGGAAGCAGAAGAAAGAGGACAGGGGGAAGCCATAGCAAGAAACATTTATGAAATGTTACGGTTGAAAGTTCCGGTAATTTGTGTAATTATAGGAGAAGGCGCATCGGGTGGCGCATTAGGTATAGGAGTTGGCGACAAGGTTCTGATGATGGAAAACACATGGTATTCCGTAATATCTCCCGAGAGTTGCAGTTCTATTTTATGGAGAAGCTGGGAGAAAAAGGAAGTGGCTGCAGAACAGTTAAAACTCACTGCAGATAACATGCTGCAATTTGGGTTAATTGATGGCATTATACCTGAACCAATCGGTGGCGCTCATTGGGATTATGATGAGGCAGCAGAAATATTGAAAAATTACTTAGTACCTGTGCTGAATGATTTAAAAAGTGTTCCTGCAGAAGAACGAATTAACCAACGCATTGAAAAATTTGGAAAAATGGGTTTTTGGGAGGAAGTGGCCCACCCAAACCCTCCCGAAGGGAGGGCTTATGAACAATTTAAATAGTTGAAGAATTTGTTGTGATGATTGTGCAAAATAAAGTTGAGGTTATAACCTTAAAGTTTGGCCTCCCTCATACTGAGCCATGTCGAAGGACAGGGCGGGATAAGAGCCTGCCCGACTGTGTCATTCAGGCGGGGGTGAGGCTGTGCTTTTTTTAAAACTCCCCTTTAGGGGTTGGGGGTGAATATTATGTCATTAAGAGACCAGCTTAAAGGAACAGGTGTAGCATTGGTTACACCATTCAAGCATGATGGTTCTGTTGATTATGAGGCATTTGAAAGACTCATAAATTTTGTTATAGATGGCGGTGTACAATACGTTGTTACATTAGGTACAACAAGTGAAACTCCAACATTAAGTAGAGAAGAAAAGTTGGAGATAATAAACCACACTTATGATTTTGTTGGCGGCAGAGTGCCTGTTGTTGTGGGAATTGGCGGCAATAACACACAATCCATCATTAAAGATGCAGAAAGTTACCCCCTGGAAAAAGCAACAGCAATTTTATCAGCAAGTCCTTCGTATAATAAACCATCACAGGAGGGCATTTACCAGCATTATAAGGCTTTTGCAAAAGCTACTTCAAAGCCTGTTATTTTGTACAATGTTCCGGGAAGAACGTGCAGCAATATTGCAGCATCCACAACCATTAGACTGTCCACTGACTTTGAAAATATTTGCGGTATAAAAGAGGCCAGCGGGAACATGGTGCAGTGCATGCAGATATTAAAAAATAAAACAGAGGAGTTTTTTGTTACCAGCGGCGATGATCATTTAGCACTGCCGCTTATTGCGTGTGGTATGCATGGGGTGATAAGTGTGGCAGCAAATTGCTTTCCCAGAGATTTTGCAAAAATGGTGAATTGTGCACTTGAGGGTGAGTTGGTTGCAGCAAGAGCATTGCACAACAAATTATTGGAAGGGTTTGACCTGCTGTTTGCAGAAAATAACCCTGCCGGGGTCAAGGCATTTTTAAGCGAGTTAGGAATTATTGAAAATAACCTGCGGTTGCCTTTGGTGCCTTTAAGTAATTCTATACACAACCAGGTAAAAGAATACCTGGCTTCTCTGAAGTAATAAGCATGGTAAAAGCTTTTAGTCTTGTTGGCAATTCTTTGTTCTTTTTTTTCAACTGCGCAACACAAGGTAAAATTTGTCATTCAGCAATTACCATCTTACCATTCCCGTGGGGAACCGTTATACATTGCAGGATCATTCAATAACTGGAACCCTGCTCACAGCGATTATAAATTCTCTTTTTCCTCCGGTAATGATTATGTGTTGACTATTTCTTTACATAGGGGCTTGCATGAATTTAAAATAACAAGGGGGGTTGGAATAAAGTGGAAAGTGCGGAGGGTGGTATTCCCTGCACAAAACAGGCAGGTAAATATAATAGCAGACACTATTATAATTATTAACATTCAGCATTGGAGCGACCATTTTCAGGTCAGCCGAAACTAAATACAGCAAACAAAAATGTACACATCCTTGACACTGCTTTTTTTATTCCACAGTTAAGCAGGTATCGCCGCATCTGGATTTATTTACCCGCGAGTTATAACGTTTCTCGGGAAAAATATCCTGTTTTGTACATGCATGATGGTCAGAATGTTTTTGATAATGCTACTTCCTTCTCAGGAGAGTGGGGAGTGGATGAGGCAATGGATACTTTAGGTAAAATAAGAGAAGCCATTGTAGGGCAGTTGATCACGGCGATGATAAACGTCCGAATGAATATTCGCCTTACAACATGGAGCGTTTTGGAAAAGGTGAAGGCGATCAATATGTTGATTTTTTAGTGAAGACATTAAAACCATATATTGAAAAAAAGTATAGAAAAAAGAAATGCCGCAAACATCGTTTTATAGCTGGTAGTTCAATGGGTGGATTAATTTCCTTGTATGCTGTGCTCAAATACCCAAAAGTGTTTGGCGGTGCCGGTGTTTTTTCTCCTGCTTTTTGGATTGTCCCATCGTTAAAGAATGTCGTGACTAAAAAAGCAAACAAAATAAAAGGTAAAATTTACTTCTATGCAGGTATGCAGGAAAGTGAAAGTATGGTTAGTGACATGCTGGGTGTATTTGAGCAAATGAGCAAATTATCAAGCTAAAATGACGTCGGTTATACGTGCAGAGGGAAAACATAATGAATCCACATTGGTGGAAGGAATTTCCAGTGTTTTATAAATGGATAATGAAACCCTCAACCCCTAAATGAATGCTTAATTATAGTTCTTTTTTTATGGAGAAACGATCTTCTTACTAAGTTCCCCTTTAGGAGACAGGATCTTATATCATCTCATAGGTTACTCCTTCGGTAGCGAGTTCAGTATCGGAAAAGACTTCTCTTGCTTCCTGCAAAAACATATCTAAAGTGCTGTATTTAGAGCTAAAATGTCCTATCAGTAACTTGTTTACCATTGCTTTTCTTGCTATCATGGCTGCCTGCCGTGTGGTGCAGTGAAAACGTTCCTCGGCCTTTTCCCGCATGTTATCCAAATAAGTTGTTTCGTGATAAATCATATCAGCAGCATAAATATGTTCTATGATAGATTCATCATATTTAGTGTCAGCACAAAAAGCGTATTTTTTTCCTCTTTCGGGTGCTGCAGTAACAGTGTCATTCTTTATTACTGCTCCCTTGGGTGTAATATAATCTATGCCTTGCTGCAGGCTGGTATAAAAAGTAACCGGAATATGGTGCTTGCGTGCCTTATCCACAAGTATTTTTCTTTTACGCATTTTTTCTTCAAAAGAAAACCCAAAGCAGGTAATACGGTGATTGGTATGAAAGCATTTAATGGTGATCCTGTCATCATCTACTAAAACTGCATTTTCAGTAATGGTATGAAAATGCAAGGGATAAGGAAGTTGGGTGTCAGAAACTTTCAATTGCATTTCAATAATCTGCTGTAAAGGTTCGGGGCCGTAAACGTGTAATTCCTGCATATGGGAGAGTAAACCAAACGTAGTTATCAATCCAACTAAACCAAAATAATGGTCACCATGCAGGTGCGAGATGAAAATGTGTGAGATTTTTCCCCTGCGGATTTTGTATTTGATCATTTGTATTTGCGTTCCCTCGCCGCAATCCACTAAATAGTTGGTTCCGTCATGCGAGATTACCTGGCTGGTGGGATGCCTGTTGAATGCAGGGACTGCTGAGTTATTACCAAGTATGGTCACCGATAACATGCAATAAAATTACAGTGAAGCATGCAAACTGGCTATGTAAATTCATTAAGGGTTTGTTGTATTTGTGGTAAATAACTGCTGCCGAATAATAATAAATGAATTAGAAGAGGATAGAGATTGCAGGCTGCCCATTGCTCAGAATGGTTTTCCGGGAAAGGGGAGTGATAATTATATGCATCGTAAAAAACTTTATCAAATCCGCCGAATAATGTTGTCATTGCAAGATCAACAGAATGATGGCCGTAATAAACAGCAGGATCAATTAACACAGGCTCTGAATTTTCATTACACATGAAATTGCCAGCCCACAGGTCTCCATGTAAAAGTGAAGGTGTTTCTTCATTGAATATATCAGGTAGCTGCTGATAAATTTTTTCAAATTGTTGCAGATGTATTTTTTTGAGTAACTTTTTGTTATAACATTGTTTTACCAGTGGTTCTAATCTTTGTTCCTTAAAGAAGTCTGTCCAGAAAGGTGTCCATTTGTTTGACTGTGGCACACTTCCCATGTAGTTATTTTCATTTAAACCAAACGCATTATTACTTACTGCATGTAATAATGCTAAACGTTCTCCAAATGTTTTCCAGAAATTGTTGTTGGGTATGCCTTTATCTATCCATTCAAGAATTAACACCTGATGTGTTTCCATAGCTGCTGCACCAATAAGATCGGGCACCTTAATTACTTTTTGATTGGCCAATAATTGTAATCCGTTTTTTTCTGCGCTAAAAATACCTGGAAGAGCAGTTACGGAATTGACCTTACAAAAAAAATTTCGGTTATCCGGCAGTGTTAGTTTATAAGTTTTGTTGATGCAACCTCCCTCAACTTCATGAATTTGGATTTGATCGGTTTTAAAAGTTTTTTTTAGATAAGCTGCTATAGTTAAGGGAAGTTCCAGATTTCTTATATTAGTTCAGAGCTCATACTTCGTAAAGCTCTGTAGGATTACAGAACTTATAAGAGTGCCCTTCGTCAACTTTTCGTCAAGCTCAAAGTGACAAAGACCCTGTCAGCCTGAGCCTGCCTGCCGGCAGGCCGGCCTGCCGAAGCCTCAGGATAAACTTGCAACCGGGTGCTTAATAGCAGCATAAAAGTTGGTAACATAAATCTAATTCTTTAATTAACTCCCCTTTAGCGGGTCAGGTGTATCTTCCTCATCCATCAATTCTCTTTCAATCTCTTCCATTTGTACAATATCAGCTGCTTCACTTTCGGTAGGAGTAAGATTTAATAATTCAAGTAATTCTTTTTTATCCAGAAAATCTTCTATATCTGCATTCATTTCACATATTACAAAAGATGCATTTGCTTCGTAAAATCTTTGCTGTAGTTTTACCAGCGCTTCTGCGGCCTGTTCATCTATTGTTTTAACTTCTTTTAATTTTAATACTACATTTTTGTTATTTGTTTGTAATAATGTAACTAAACTATTTGAAAGCTCATCTGTCATATTAGCAGAAATGTGTGGTGTATTAACCCCTATAACATGGTATTTTTCTTTGGTATCAGTTTTGACTTCCATTATACACAAACAAAGAGAAGTGTTAACAAATAGGATGAAACATCGCTCAAATTTATTTGTTATTATTGTATCACGACCAATATCAAATTAAAATGGATAACAATTTTTCAACGCAGGTGAAGGAAATAATTTCATTCAGCAGAGAGGAAGCGCTACGGTTAGGGAATGATTTTATAGGCACAGAACACCTGTTGTTAGGCTTAATAAGAGAAGGCGATAATACTGCTGTGCGCATTTTAAAAACCTTCAATGTGGACTTGTATGAATTACGTAAGGAAATAGAGCTTGCAGTAAAAGACAAAACAGGTAAAAACATTGCTAACATAAATAGCCTGCCATTAACAAAGCAGGCCGAAAAAGTTATTCGTGTTACAGTTCTGGAAGCGAAAGCTTTAAAAAGTCCAACTGTGGAGACGGAGCACCTGATGCTTTCCATTTTAAAAAATAAAGAAAACATTGCTACACAAATCTTAAATCAATTTGATGTGGATTACGATCTTTTTCGCCAGGAACTGGGCATGGTAAAATCAAATGATGTTCGTGCCGAATATCAGGAAGAAAGCGATGATGACTTTGATGATGAGAAAAAGTATTCCCAATCAAAAACAAAACAGGGAGCGGGAGCTAAGAGTAAGACACCCGTACTCGACAATTTCGGCAGGGATGTTACAAAACTGGCAGAAATAGGCAATTTAGACCCTATAGTTGGCCGTGAAACAGAAATAGAGAGGGTATCACAAATACTTTCCCGCCGGAAAAAAAATAATCCAATTTTGATTGGTGAGCCTGGTGTTGGTAAAACAGCAATTGTGGAAGGGTTAGCGCTGCGCATTGTACAAAGAAAAGTATCACGTGTGTTGTTTGACAAACGTGTTATTTCGTTGGATCTTGCTGCATTAGTAGCAGGCACAAAATACCGCGGTCAGTTTGAAGAAAGAATGAAAGCGATCATGAACGAACTGGAAAAGAACCGGGATGTCATTTTATTCATTGATGAAATACATACTATTGTAGGTGCAGGCGGCGCCAGCGGTTCATTGGATGCTTCTAACATTTTTAAACCTGCTTTAGCCAGGGGTGAGTTACAATGCATTGGTGCATCTACATTAGATGAGTATCGTATGTATATTGAAAAAGACGGTGCACTTGATCGCCGTTTTCAAAAAGTAATGGTGGATCCCCCAAGTGTGGATGACACTTTGAAAATATTAGACAACATCAAGAGTAAATACGAAGATTACCACAACGTGATTTATGATAATGAGGCAATTGACTCCTGTGTTAAATTAAGCGACAGGTATATTACTGACAGATTTCTGCCGGACAAAGCTATCGATGTTATGGATGAAGTAGGAGCCAGGGTACATTTAAAAAATATTAATGTGCCTGAAAATATTATAGATCTCGAAAAAAAGATAGAGGATATAAAGGGGGAAAAGAACAGGGTAGTAAAAAGTCAGAAGTTTGAGGAAGCAGCTTCACTACGGGATACAGAAAAAAGATTAGGTGAAGAACTGGAGAAGGCTAAAGGACAGTGGGAAGAGGAAAGCCGTCATAGGCGTTATCCTATCGGTGAAGAACAAATTGCAGAAGTAGTGAGTATGATGACCGGGATTCCTGTAAAACGCATGGTACAGGCCGAAACAGACAAGCTGCGCAGGATGGCAGAAGAAATGAAAACAATGGTTGTTGGGCAGGATGAAGCAATTCAGAAAGTAGTAAAAGCTATTCAACGAAACCGGGTTGGTTTAAAAGATCCAAAAAAACCAATTGGGACGTTTATATTTTTAGGTCCGACAGGAGTAGGTAAAACCGAACTGGCAAGGGCACTGGCACGTTACATGTTTGACTCAGAAGAGTCACTTATCCGGATAGACATGAGTGAGTACATGGAGAAATTTACAGTTAGCAGGTTAATTGGCGCACCTCCGGGATATGTTGGTTATGAGGAAGGGGGACAGCTTACGGAAAAAGTACGTCGTAAGCCTTATAGTGTGGTTTTACTGGATGAAATAGAAAAAGCACATCCTGATATTTACAATATTTTATTGCAGGTATTGGACGATGGCCAGTTAACGGATGGTTTAGGGAGAAAGGTAGACTTCAAAAATTCAATGATCATCATGACATCAAACATTGGAGCCCGACAGTTAAAAGATTTTGGTGAAGGAGTTGGTTTTGCCACTGCCTCACGCACACTGAATTCAGATGAAAACACGAAAGCTATAATAGAAAAAGCGTTGAAGCGTACTTTCTCTCCGGAATTTTTAAACCGCATTGACGATGTTGTGATATTTAATGCGTTAAGTAAAGAAAACATCTTCGAAATAATAGATATTCTAATGAAAGGCGTAACGAAGCGGTTGACAAATCTTGGGTTTAGTTTGCTGCTAACAGAAGAAGCCAAAAGCTTTATTGCAGATAAAGGTTACGACCAGCAGTTTGGGGCAAGGCCTTTACACCGTGCCATTCAAAAGTATCTGGAAGATCCTCTGGCAGAGGAAATTTTAAACATGAATGTGAAAGCTGGTGATGTTTTGGAAGCAGATCTGGACCAGGAGAATGGCAAATTGAAATTTGCTTTGCAGCATCCTGTAAAGGCAGAATCAAAAGCGTAAACGTCGGTACAATTTATAGAAAGAACCTGCAAGCAATTGCGGGTTTTTTTATGGATTTAGCGGTGTAAAAAAAAATTAAAGGACTGCAATATTGTATTACAAAAAAATATATTTTTGCGTTCGTTCATTGCAGTGATTGGTCTCTATAATCACTGCCAGTAATTTAGCTAAGATCACTTATTTATAAACACTAATTAAACACACACATGAGAAGAATTCTACTGAATGCTCAGCAATTCCTATTGCTGATATTTATCATGTCCGGTGCAAGTGCTCTTGCACAAAAAACTCCTGGACAACTTCAGGCAATTAAACAAAATGTTTTAAACGACAAAAAGGTAAAAGTCGTAGCACTTTCGGAAGAAAGACAGACTCCATCCTTCATATCCATGGAAGTCCGGAACGGAATTTATTCAAAAGATCAGGCCCGTTCTGCATTAGCCAATTATTTACAGGTAAGAACCGGACTTGATGATTTGATTCAGGACCGGCAAACACAATTGTTTGGAAATATTGAGGTAATAGAATTTCAGCAGTATTTCAGAGGAGTTAAAGTAGATCTTGCAAAATTCAAGGCTCTGGTAAAGGACGGTCAAGTGCAATTTTTCAATGGTTCCTGGTATAATGTGCCGGTATCATTATCGGTACAGCCTCGTCTGGACAGAGGACAGGCATTGAGCTATGCTAAGGGTCGTGTTAATGCAAAAAAGTATGCATGGGAAGAGATAGAAGAGTTAAAAGCTAAAAACATTGGAAATCCCGCAGTGCTTCGAGCATTAGAAAAAGAGAAGGCAGAATACGATCCCAAAGGCGAACTGGTTATTGTACAGAATTTCGATAAAGAAGGTGTTGCAGAGGTGCAACTCGCCTACAAATTCGACATCTATGCAGTAGAACCTTTAAGTCGTTCCTGGATATATGTAAGTGCTAATGATGGAAATATTCTTTTGATTGATCCGATCATTAAACATGCAAACGATCCTGTTCCGCCCGGTTCTGTGCCAACAGTTTCCCCGGTTAAAACACGATATTCAGGCAATCAAACAATTTTTACCAAGTGGGCCACCGCAGATCCTAATACCGGGTTACCATTAGTCAGCAGTAGTACAGGACTCCCTTTATCCGGCGCCTTTATACTTGCAGATGACACACGTGGAAATGGAATAGAAACTTATGACCTGAACAATGTAGGAGGTTTACCTCTTTCTATTGGTGCTGTTTATGCACAAGGCAAAAGTTTTACAGATGAAGATAATAATTGGACATTAGCCGAACATAAAAGGTCGGATCTGTTGCAGAATGGTTCTGGTGAAGGAGGGGCATTAGAGGCGAACAATGATGATATAGCCTGGGATGCACATTGGGGTGCTGAAGTAGTATACGATTATTGGCTTGCAAGGCATAACCGCTTTAGCTTTGACGGCAAAAATGGCAAGATCAAAAGCTTTATTCACTACGGTCCTGCCTATGACAATGCATTCTGGAACGGCAGCGTGATGACGTATGGCGATGGATCAGGGCCTGCTGCAAAAGGTTTTAAAGCATTAACCTCTTTAGACGTTTGTGGTCACGAGATTGGACATGGAGTTTGTTCGTATACAGCGAATCTTGTGTATGCAAAAGAATCCGGTGCTATGAACGAGGGCTTTAGCGATATATGGGCTGCTTGTGTAGAATATTATGCTGCAACGGTAATCGCTCCTCAATTAAAAGACAGTTTTGCTGTATTTTCAATAGGAGAACAGATTGCTGCCAACCGGTCACGTCCATTACGTAGAATGGATAATCCACAAGCAGAATTCGATCCCGATACGTATGGGGGGAGATATTGGAAGAATCCTAATTGCTCTCCCACTTTAGCCAATGACCAATGCGGTGTGCATACAAACAGTGGTGTATTAAATAAATGGTTTTATCTATTAACTGTAGGATCACATACCGGCTCCGGGCCTGATGTAACCTTTGCCGTTGGTGATGACGGTATAAATGACAAAAGCGCTACCGAACCTAATGCGGGTAATACGTACTCTGTAACAGGTCTCGGTTTTGAAAAATCAGAGCAAATCGCCTATTTAACTGAAATAATGCTTACGACCACAGCAACATTTGCGGAGGCAAGAAACGTTTCTATAAGTGCCGCTAACAGTTTGTATGGCGACCCTTGTGGGCCAGAAGTAAAAAGCGTTACCAATGCCTGGTATGGAGTAGGTGTAGGCGCTGAATTTATCGAGCCATGTAAAATCACTTATGGATTTATTTATCAGCCGGGTAGTTCAGCAAGTGAAGGAAAAGCAGGTGCCGGATGTACTGCAGAATTTGAAGTAAAAATTCCTGTACTGATGCCTGCAGGTTCTACTGGCACTGTAAGTGTGGCAGGGACCGCTACAAACAATACAGATTACCGCCTGAGCACTACATCTTTATCGAATACAGGAACCATTTCAAAAGTAGAAAACATTTCTGTTTTCGTAAAGAATGATGGTGTAGTAGAAAATGATGAAACAGTAGAGTTAACCATTACATTAACGAACGTAGGGGAGAACTCATTGAATAATAAATACACACTGAATATTATAGAAGATGATGTTGTACCTGTTATAGGTACCGAAAGTAAATCATTACTTACCGGGGGTGATTTTAATGATCAGCCTGATGGTTTCAATTCTCCATCCAACTGGACAGAAATCATTGGAAAAGAAGGAACCGGCCCAACAGGAGAGAATTATAACCAGTGGGGTGTTTGGGGTGGTAAATTAATGATTACCGGTAAACTAGATGCTGCGGGTCCTGTGCTTCCTCCTGGTAATTATAATGATGCAAGTCCAACTACAACCATTATCAAATCACCATTGATCGATGCCCGCGGATTGAGCACCCTTAATATTAAATTCGATTTTAGAATTCAGGGAGAAATCGACCCTAACGGAATTGATCCCGAAGAGTGGGGAAGGTATGATTACATGGCTGTGGTTTATTCTTTCGACGGTGTTACTTTCTTTGAGTTGACTTTACAAGAGGGTTTTGGGCAATTCGCTTCTTTACAGCCAAAAGATGGGGTTTTTGAGGGTGTACTGCCTTCCTACCTCAATAACAAAACGTTTTATCTTGGGTTCAAATGGTTTGATGATACCAATGCCGGAGGTCCGGAAAGTGTACAAATTGATAATCTAATATTAGTAGGATCTCCTCGTCAGATTGAAAATGATTTAGGTCATCATTCTGAAGAGCGGCTTCGTGCAAGTCAGCAAGTGTATTATTATAGTGTTGAAGACGGACAGATTATTGGTAATATTAAAAACAGTTCAACAAAAGATTTTGGCTGCACTAATTTAAGCATTGCTAATGCCGGTTCTGGTACATCACTATTAGACTTAGGTAACTCCGGCGGAAAACATACAGTAGCCGATAAAGTGGTAAAAACAGTGACTGAGATAAATAATACAAAGTCATCTACTACCATTACTTTGTATTTTACAGAAGATCAGATAAAGGCTTTAGAGACTGCTGCAAAAACAGTAAGAACTAAGTTTTACATCTACCAGATATATGCTGCAGACTATAACCTTGCCATTTTTACAAATACTCAGAAGTTTGCTGTAACTTATACTGCAATTGCAGGAACTGGTGGTAGTTTCAGTATTACAGTCAGCAATAAACTTGGCGGCAGCTTCTATAGATTAGGTGTTCCTGCCTCGAGTTCCGGAGGCGGCAAGAAAGAAAGCTTTACTACAGCCGAAGTGAATGAAGTGCAGTACAAGTGGAATATTGGGAATATTTATCCTAATCCGGCACCGGGTGCAGCATTTGTTGATATTACTACACCTGAGTCTAAAAATATCAGAGTAGAATATTTAAACCTCACGGGTCAGTTAGTTCATGTGCAACAAGCACAGATTGCTCCTGGTGTGAACCGTATTCAGCTTCGCCTGCGTTCTGTGTCAGCCGGAACATATATGATAAGATTCAGGGAAGCAAATGGTGCGTTGCTGGGTACAAAATCTTTTTTAAAGAAATAATAAATTAAATTATCTTTTCAAGGCTGTTGCATTTGCAACAGCCTTTTTGTTGTTCCGTTTATTGTTGTCATTTTTGCAAGTGATGGCAAAAAGGAAGAACATAATCATTACCATAGATGGACCATCATCCTGTGGAAAAAGCACACTGGCAAAACAATTAGCAGAAGCATACGGATTTTTATATATTGATAGCGGTGCTATGTATCGTGCAATAACCCTATATTTTCTTAGAAATCATATTAACTGGACGGATAAAAAAGAAGTAACTAACGCACTAAAAAATATCTCTATCGAATTTCAGTATAATCCTAAAAGCACAAGCACCGAAATATTTTTAAATGGCGAGAATGTAGAGTACGTAATACGGGACCTTGTAGTAGCAGAGAAGGTAAGCGACGTTGCAGCTATAAAAGAAGTGCGGGATTTTGCTGTTACAAGGCAAAAACAAATGGGTACTAACGGCGGAATTGTAATGGATGGCAGGGACATTGGTACTGTTGTTTTTCCGGAAGCAGAGACTAAAATATTTATGGTAGCAGAAAATGCCGTTCGGGTGGAAAGAAGGTTTCGGGAGCTTTATGAAAAAAATCCGAATGTTACTATAGAAGAAGTAAAAACAAATTTAGAAATGAGGGATTATATAGATTCTCACCGCAAAGTAAGCCCTCTGCACAAAGCCGAAGATGCTGTTGTGCTGGACACTACAAAGCTTACCCAGGAAGAACAATTCAAAAAAGCTTTGAAGCTTATTCAAGAGCACAGTACTCCTCCTCAATAATCCAATGCTTTTCCAACCTATAGAGTGATGATATTCCGTAACTTCTGCCCTGCAGGTGATTTCTCTTTTATAGTGTATAAAGCACAGGAATGAAGCATTTACATTTCTTTTCTTGTATCATAACAGAACAGCTTTTAATTACATATTCAAAAAAATTTTGTCCATTTTGGTTAAAAAGCTGAATTTTTGACTTTTTACCCGTACATTCGATTTTATAATCCACATCCAAGAGAAAGACTACCAATACCAAGGTTTGTAAAATTAGATCCAATACTGCTGAAACTCCGTAGAAATCCGTTGTTTTAGCCACAAATAGGATGTAATAAAACATCATAAACCAGTTTTGATTATTATTTTCTTAACCACAAAAACGTTTTTTATGAGAAAATTTTTACTGTTTTTTGCTTTCCTGGGCATTTGTATCCATTGGCTACAGCCAGTTTGGAGGCAATCCACCTGATTGCGCCTTAGATCCAGCTTATAAATTTAGCCAGGGAGCCAAAATTGGGGGGTATAATAATCCTTTAGTTAATGGCTGTGATAGTGATCCAAATTTTGAAGATGATTGTGGAATTGTAACACCCGGTGTCGGGGGAAATAGTTTCACCGAATACTTCTAAAAACCTAAGTATACATTTCAATTTCACTAGTAGTTACTGACTCCCAAACCTAAATAAAACATCATAAACTATTTTCAAGCACTATCTTCATTTCAAAACTATTATGAAAAAATATTTACTTCCCAAAGTACTTACCTGTATTCAAGTACGAAAACTACTGTCATCATTTATTATTTTCTTGTTGTCCGGCCTTTTTGCTTTGTACTCTAATTCTGCTCAGGGGCAAAGTATTTGTCCGGATATCTCCAAGTGTAATGCTAAGGATGTTAAGAT
>JBHENB010000051.1:6127-15104 GCA_046262255.1 Chitinophagaceae bacterium | reverse complement strand
CAATTAAAAAGCATGGCTAATCATAAAGCTACAAAGAAAGATGTTCGCCAATCTGCAAAACGCAGGGAGAAAAACCGTTATTATGGCAAAACCACCCGAAACGCTATACGGGAGTTGAGAACTTTAGAGGATAAAAATGCTGCCGGCGAAAAAATACCTGGAATTATTTCTATGATCGACAGGCTGGCAAAGCAGGGCGTAATTCATAAAAACAAAGCAGGTAATTTAAAAAGTAAGCTTACGAAGAAAGTAAATGCACTTGCGTAAGAAATTTATAGTTTTATAATATTGAGGCGTCCGTTGGACGTCTTTTTTATTGCATTGATGCTACTTAGATTAATCCCCTCTTGTCAATTTAGCTTTGTCCAATAATGAACAAAAGACATGAATAACACGCCAATTGTTACGCCTAATAAAAATAATTCTTGTAGCAGGCGAAAACCGCGGTTTAACAGATACTTTTCAATCATATAAGCACTGCATAAAGAATCAAACATGCAGCCATCGTAAACAAGATATAATCTGCCCAATCAAACTTATTATCCGTATTCTGTTTTCACATTGCTTTTAAATACCATAATTTTAATATAAAAGAGGCAACAACACATTGAAAAGCAGCTAAAGCCGCGGCGACATTAAAATTTTTGTCATGCTTTTACTTTTAATATGAACAGCCTTAAGAAAAGTTACTGCTTTTTGGGCAACTTCAAAGCAGTAGTGTACTTCAACTTTTTGGGAAGTTATAAACTTTTCAAAAGTTCAGCGCAACCTGTAAATTAGCAGATGCGAATCATCTTCTTAATTCTTTTTGTCATTAACAGTCTTTTATCTTTTAGCCAAAAACTCATTACCCGCCTGGAACAATCCGGCGGGACTGAAACACCCACTTACTATCAAGTAATTGACTGGTGGAAAAAACTGGATGCAGCTTCGCCGATAGTTAAGATGCAAGCAATGGGACCTACAGATGCAGGGTTTCCATTACACTTGATTTTAGTTTCTGCTGATAAAGATTTTAATGTATCATCCATCAAGGCTAAAAAGAAAAACATCATTTTCATTAACAACGGCATACACCCCGGCGAGCCGGATGGTATTGATGCAAGCATGCTGTTGGTAAGAGATATTGCAGAAAATAAATACAGGCTACCGCTTAATGTTGTATTAGCAATCATTCCTGTCTATAATATTGGTGGTGCGTTAAACCGAAGCAGATATTATCGCATTGACCAAAATGGGCCAGTAGAAAAAGGGTTTCGTGGCAACTCTCAAAATCTTGACCTCAACCGGGATTTTATTAAAATGGATTCTAAAGAAGCAAAATCATTTGCACAGATATTTCATCTCCTTGATCCTGATATTTTTGTAGATAACCATGTAAGCAACGGAGCCGACTATCAGCATGTAATGACACTGCTCACATCACAGCATAATAAATTGGGCGGTGCAATGGGTGAATTTATGAACCAACAGTTTGAACCTGCCTTGTACTCTTTGATGAAGCAGAAAAGTTTTGATTTGGTTCCTTATGTTAATCATTTCGGCGATAAACCTGACAAAGGCTGGCCGGAATTTTGGGACAGCCCCCGTTACAGCAGTGGTTACGCAACACTCTGGAATACGTTTGCTTTTGTGCCGGAAACACACATGCTAAAGCCTTACAAACAAAGAGTGGAATCCACCAAAGCATTAATGGAAAGTTTTATTGAGTTTACTGAAAGGCATGGAAGTAAAATTTCACAACTTCGTAAACACACAAAACAGCAACAGCAAACACAGATGAAATTTCCAATTGCGTGGAAATGGGATAGAACCAGGTTCACAGAAATAAGTTTCAAAGGTTATAAGGCATCAAGAAAAAAGAGTGAAGTATCTGGCTTGCAACGATTGTATTATGATCGCAACAAACCTTATGAAAAGAAAGTTCCCTTTTATAATTTTTATACCGATACACTTTCGGTACAAAAGCCCCTTGCTTATATAATTCCGCAAGGGTGGTGGAAAGTAATTGAGTGTTTGCAGGCCAATAATGTTCAAATACGAAAATTAAGCAGAGATACTTTAGTGGAAGTAGAAGCTTACCGTATTGAAAAATATCAATCATCACCTCGTCCTTTTGAAGGACATCATCCAAATAGTAATGTAGAAGTATCTGCATCTAATATAATAATCAACTTTAAAAAAGGTGATTATTATATTCCTCTCAACCAGTCTGCCAATCGTTATTTAATAGAAACTTTAGAACCTCATGCAGAAGACAGCTATTTTGCATGGAATTTTTTTGATGCTATTCTTGGGCAGAAAGAAGGGTTTTCTAATTATGTTTTTGAAGAAACCGCTGATGAATTCTTAAAGAACAATCCTGAAGTGCAAGAAAAATTAGAGCAGCGGCGGGCAACCGATACTGCATTTGCAAAAAGTACGCAGGCTCAATTAAATTTTGTTTATCAAAACTCACCATACTACGAACCTGCACATTTGCAATATCCTGTTTACAGGGTTATAAAGAACGGTCGCTGAGCACCTCAGACGTATGTGGATCAGGAGCAAATGCAACTTGCTCTGAGCTTTTGAATATTTTATATCCAAGAAATACACAGATCAGTAAAATACCTATACTTAAGTATCCTAACCATTCATACCGGTAAATTTTTCCCCCGGTGCCACTTGTTACAATAAATCCAGCTATAAGCGAAGCCATAGCTGTACCTAACTGCTGTACACTCCCGTTAAAACTCATAAAGCTTCCTCTCTTTTGTGGTTCTACAACATTGCTCACCATAGCCTGGGCCGTAACACCTCTGCCTGTAGCCACTATAAACCAAAGAGCAAAAAATACCAATACAATTGAAAATGAAATTGCAGGTAGCATTGTTATTATGAGCACGAGTGGCAAGGATAAAAGAATACAGATAACAAAGACCTTTAACTTTCCGTAGCGATCACTAATCTTACCTAAAATATTGGCCGCAAAAAAAGCAGCAACGCCACCCACCAGGTAAACCATGGGCGTTTGCGTTTTGGAATAGCCATTATTAAATTCAAGGTATGGATTGATAAAGGGTATAATTAAAAAATGTCCCATCATGATTAAGCCTGAAAATAATAGGGCCATTCTTTGTTTGGGATTTTGCCAGACAGTTTTCAGCACATCAAATTTCCTTACTTCCGCATCTTTTTTTAGGATATGGGCATCCATAGCCGGCACGTATTTACTGATCAGAGGTATTATTACCACACCTAAAAATCCTACTAAAAGAAAAGGAGCATGCCACGAAAATATATTAGAAAGATAAAGTGCAAAGGGAACACCAATTGTTGACGCAATAGAAAAAGAAGACATCACTGCTCCCATTGCTGCACCTCTTCTTTCATAAGTAAAAACGTCTGATACAATGGATAAAACCTGTGCACCTATCAATCCCCCAAAAACTCCTGCTAATAACCTTGCGGCTAAAAGCAATTGATAGGAAGGAGCAAATCCGCAGGCAATTGTTCCTAATAAAAAACCAGTATATCCGATCAATAATATTTTCTTACGGTCATAGCGGTCAACAAAAAATGCGGCAATAAATCCAGAAACACCCGCACTTAAGGTATAAGCTGCAACTAACAAAGTAAATTGTCTGGGTGAGATATGAAAATAAGGCATCAGGTAATTACCCAATGGCATCATTATCATAAAATCCAATATATGAGTGAAATTGATAGAAGCTAAAAGAAACAACAAGACCCTTTCCTGTCTGTTCATAAAAGAAATTAGCTGCAAATGTAAAGAGGCAGTATCCGTATCGTTTAAAAAAAGCCGTTCATCCCTCCGGCATTGCTAATAATAAAGAAGAATTTCAGGATTTCTTAATTCCTCCTTACCTTTAAAATCTACTGACTAAGCAATTTACATTCACAATTTTCCAACTTAAAACAGAGGTATAGAATGAGAAGACGTTTAAACTTTTTCGTATGTGCAGCATTGATTGTTTTATTTACAGGCTGCGCAACATCAAAAACCAAAAAAAACACAGCAACTAAACCAACCTTGCCCCCTGCGGGTACAACAGCCACACCTGGCACAAGTACCGCAGGTGCAGGACCTTCGTCGCCACCAAGGCCGGTTCCTAAATCCTTCCGATCCTTTTTTGACCAGTCAAAAGTGCGTTCGCAAAAAGGCTTAATAGTTATTCATTGGCAAGATGATAAATACTATTTTGAAATACCTAATGCCTTGCTGGGAAAGGATTTACTTACAGTTACAAGGTATGTGCGGATGGCTGCGGGTGCACCAATTTACGGCGGAGAGCAAACCAACCAGAATGTACTAAGATTTGAAAGAGGTCCTGAAAACAAAATTTTTATTCGCACTGTTTTAAATGTAATTTCCTCACCGGACAGCACAAAGCCAATTTTCAGGGCGGTGCGTAATTCCAGTGTTGATCCTATTGCTGCTGCTTTTGATATAAAAGCATACAACCAGGATACAACCGGGATAATTATTGATGTAACAGATTTTTTTAAGGGCGATAATCAAATCGTTTCTCTCAATCCGAATATAAAAAGGTTGTTAGGGTTATCAAGCATTGCAACGGACCGCTCGTATGTAGAAACAATCCGCAGTTTCCAGGATAATACAGAGGTGCGTACTGTTAAAACATTCAATGCTAATCCTCCTTCTCCTTTTGGGATGCCAACTACTCCAAGTCCATTTCCATCTGTAACCCTGCCTGCAGCTAACGTAGCTGGTGCAGTAACTATTGAAACCAACACTTCAATTATCAGGTTACCGGAAGTGCCGATGAAGCGTCGCTTTTACGATCCGCGGGTTGGGTATTTTGCTGACCAGGTTTCAGAGTTTCTAGATACTGGGCAACGGGCCAACAGGGAAGCATATATTGTACGCTGGAAGTTGGAACCAAAGCCCGAAGATGTGGAAAAATATAAGCGGGGGGAATTAGTAGAACCAAAAAAACCTATTGTTTATTACATTGATCCTGCCACGCCAAAGAAATGGGTGCCTTACTTAATGCAGGGCATCAACGACTGGCAGAAAGCTTTTGAAAAAGCAGGTTTTAAAAATGCTATCATGGGTAAAGAATGGCCGGAGGATAGCACAATGAGTCTGGAAGCTGCTAATTATTCTGCAATTCGTTACCTGGCAAGTGATGTACCAAATGCGTATGGACCTAACGTACACGACCCCCGTACCGGTGAAATACTGGAAAGCCACATTGGTTGGTACCATAACGTGATGCTGCTCTTACAAAACTGGTATTTTGTTCAGGCTGCAGCCGTAGATCCAGGTGCCCGTAAAATGAAGTTTGATGATGCATTAATGGGTGATCTAATTCGTTTTGTATCTGCTCATGAAGTAGGACATACTATTGGACTACGGCACAATATGGGTAGCAGCAGTAAAACACCCGTTGAAAAATTGCGGGATAAGAAATGGGTAGAGGAATATGGACATACAGCATCTATTATGGATTATGCCCGTTTTAATTACGTGGCACAACCGGAGGACAACATCAGCCGTAAAGGATTATACCCAAAAATTGGTGAGTACGATGAATGGGCTATTGAATGGGGCTATCGCTGGACAGATAAAAGTGAAGAAGAGGACAGAAAGGAAAGCAACAGGTTAATTGTGGAACGTTTAAGTAAAAATCCTCGTTTATGGTTTGGTGGTGAGGGGTTTGGAAATGACCCCCGTGCCCAGACAGAAGATTTAAGTGATAACAGCATGAAGGCAAGTGAGTATGGTATTCGTAATTTGAAAAGAGTTATAAAAAATTTACCTGAATGGACTAAGGAAGAAGGCGACCGTTATCAAAATCTCAATGAAATTTACGGGCAGGTTGTGACCCAATTTAACAGGTATGCAAATCATGTAGTAAGGAATATTGGCGGTGTGCAGGAAACGTTTAAAAGTGTAGAAGAAACAGGTAATGTTTATGAACCTACACCAAGAGCTACACAAAAACAGGCAGTTTCCTGGTTGCATCAACATGTCTTTACTACCCCGCAATGGTTGCTGGATAAAAACATTCTCAATAAAATATCTGACCCGGTAAATAACAACATTAATACGTTGCAGAGCAATGTGCTTAGCAATTTATTATCCGTTACAAGGTTGAACCGCATGATGGAATCTGTAAATCGTTTTGGCAGTAATACCTATGGTGTTGTTGAGCTTCTGTCAGATCTGAAAAATGGGATATGGCAGGAGATAAGAACAGGTCGTATAATTGACATGTACCGCCGGAACCTGCAAAAAAATTATGTGGACAGGGTAATTGCTTTATTGCCTTCAACCACAACACCGCCGCAAACAACAGGCGCTATAACCATAAGCTTTGGACCAAATACCAGGAACACAGATATACCATCCATAGCCCGCGGCCATTTAAGAGAGTTGCAAACAGATATTCGTGTAGCAGCAAGAAGAACAAATGACAAACTTAGCAGGTATCATTTAATGGATCTTGATCAAAGAATAGAGCAGGTGTTAAATCCGAGATAATTTCACTGAAAATAACGTTAAACCCCGCATACCACTGTTTGACGAACTGCGGGGTTTCTTTTGATTAGATATTGTGAGTAATAACCCAATAATTAAGAGCAAGCTGACACTTGTAATAACATTCAGAAATATGGAAGAGGATAAACGATTAGAAGAACTAGCGCAAAAGTAATGTACAGGCTTAACTTAGCCATTCAAAAGCTAATTGAGAAAAGCATTAAAAACAATGAGTCTTTGGTAGTAAGTATAGATGGTAAAATTCAAATGATATATCCCAAAAAAGCAGAGTAGAATTTAGCTTGTAAGAATATTTTCACTATTAGCCAGATGTGATGAAGTGAATATTAAATTTTATAGCCGTTTTACACAAACATAAAATCATCTGCATTCCTTTCCAATTCTGCCTGTCTGGCTTCCACTTCAAAACGGTTTTTGTAATATCCATTCCTGAAACTTTCCCGCAGATACTGAAAAATAAAAATCATAAATCCTAATTTTTTATATTGTTTTACATGCTCCAATTCGTGCAGCAACCACCGTTCGTTTTGCAAAAAATCTTTTCTACTCACATTCCACAGGTGAATGGTTTTTCCTAACACAATAGCTGCTGAATTCCATTTCATCTTGTATGCTGCTATTCGTGCTATAAAAGATTGTTCTTTGATTTTTACTTTAATCACTATTGTGATTTAATAAAATTCCCCTGCTCCGCTACCATCTGCCACCTTTTATCTTTTTTCACCCAAAAAGAACTATACCTTTCCCGAATATCAATTATGTTATTTCTGAAAACTCCTTTTGCTAAAAACATTCCGGTTACTACAGCAGCATTGTCATACACCTTTACCCGCACATCCTCGCTTTTTCCCCAATCCAGTTTCAATTCACCTTTTTTAATTAAAGTAAGCTCCTGTTCTTTGTTTCGCACTTCGTCATCCGGTGTTGTATAAATAAAATCGTCAGCATAGATGCTGTCCAATACGGTTACATTGTTTTGTACAAGGGCACTGTCGTATTTAGAGTTAAGGTGCAGGAGCTCCTGTTCGGTTTTTTTCGACTTATTCAAGCAACTTAATAACAAGACACTAAAAAACAAAATTGAATAGTTTATCTGTTTCATAATAATGATTAGCGTATTATGTTAATTTCATACCATGGCACAAGAAGTTATTCCGCACCGGGGGTTAAAAGATATGGATTATCTCGCAAAGCTCATGGATTCACGATTCAGAATCCCGGGTACTAATATTCGCTTTGGTCTCGATTCTTTAATTGGCTTAATTCCCGGTGCTGGTGACCTCTCCACTTTTGCAGTGTCTGGCTACATGTTATGGATAATGGCGAAGAATGGGGCAAGCGGCTTTGTACTTGCAAGAATGGTAATGAATGTATTGGTAGATGCCATTGTGGGTATGGTACCTGTATTAGGTGATATTTTCGATGTTGCCTTCAAAGCCAATATGCGCAATATGAAACTGATGCAGGAGCATTACCGGGAAGGCAGACACAGAGGAAGTGCATGGAAGATTATTGTGCCTGTTTTGATAGTTTTATTTTTAATTATCGTTGGAATTATTTGGCTTACTTATAAATTATTAGTAGCTATATTTTAAAATCTTATCCTGTTATATATTGCTCCAGGTTCTGAATTATAAATTTTTGCTCTTCGATTATAAACTTAACTACATCGCCAATTGAAATAATTCCGACAACTTTATTATGTTCCACAACAGGCAAATGCCTGATATACTTATTTGTCATCAACCTCATACAATGGTACTATTAGGCGTAACAGTAACCAGGTCATCTGTCATAACTTCACTGATCTTGGTGTCCCTTGAGGCTTTTCCCCTCAATATTACCTTGCGTGCATAATCTCTTTCAGAAAAAATTCCAACAAGCTCATCATTTTCCATTACCAGCACAGCACTGATATTTTTTTCCAGCATTAACTCTAATGCTTCAAAAATTGAAGTGCCGGGTGTTACACTTATAGGAGCTTTATCTTTTAATGTTAAGATGTTTTGTACACAACCCATAACAGTTTTATTAGTTAATAAAAATATTGTCCGAGATTAGCAGCCGTAAATAAAGTTAAATATTATTTAAGCCACCGCAGATGATTTAAAAAATTTTTTTCCGGAAATCAGCGATGCATAAATTTTTTCATATTAATAAAGTATATTTCAGCCTTTGTAATAATGAATGAAGACTGACAATTTGAATATCCTTAAATTCTGAAAATTTTAAATGCTACCATTAGATAATTCAATATGTCAAAACATATTAAGATCAAAAAAGGTTTGAACTTAAAATTAGCTGGTGAAGCAGAAAAGATCATTTCGGATTTGCCTTTGCCTGAAACATTTGCCATCAAACCAACTAATTTTCCGGCTGTTGTTCCTAAATTGCTCGTAAAAGAAGGTGACGAAGTACAAGCGGGTACGCCCTTATTTTTCGATA
>JBHENB010000051.1:0-6117 GCA_046262255.1 Chitinophagaceae bacterium | reverse complement strand
ATCTAATCCTGAAGATTTAAGCAGGGATGATGTTATTCAATTGTTATTAAAAAGTGGTTGCTGGCCCTTTATTCGTCAGCGCCCTTTTGGTACTATAGCTAATCCACATCAAAGGCCTAAGTCCATTTTCATCTCCGCTTTCGACAGCAATCCACTTGCACCAGATAATAACTTGATTATGAGGGAAGCGACTGAGGACTTCCAGTCAGGTTTGGATGCTCTTAAGAAATTAACTGATGGCAGTGTTCACTTAAATATAAATGGTGATGCAGCACCTGTATTTACTGATGCAAAAGGGGTAGTAATTAATAAAATTTCAGGTCCGCACCCTTCCGGTAATGTTGGCGTTCAAATACATCATATCGATCCTGTGAATAAAGGTGAAGTAGTGTGGTGCATCAGTCCCCAGGATGTTGCTGTTGTAGGTCGATTGTTTAACCAGGGAAAGTTTATTGCATCACGAATAATTGCTTTAACAGGATCACAAGTAAAGAATCCAGGATATTACAGAACCATTATAGGAAGTGCGGTAAAAAATATATTTGCTGATGGCGGAATCAAAGAAGGAGAAAACCGGATCATAAGTGGGAATGTTTTAACCGGCAAGCAAATTTCTTATGATGATTATTTAAATTTTTATGATTCCCAGCTAACAGTAATTCCAGAAGGGCAAGAACCGGAATTTATGGGTTGGCTTGCACCAGGCTTTAATAAATTTAGTATGTCACGTGCTTTTTTCTCATGGCTCACGCCAAATAAAAAGCACAACCTTAATACGAATATGCATGGTGAAGAACGGCCTTTTGTAATAAGCGGTGAATATGAAAAAGTATTTCCAATGGATATTTACCCAGTTCAACTATTAAAATCTATATTAATTGAGGATGTAGAGATGATGGAAAACCTGGGAATATATGAAGTGGTGGAAGAAGACTTTGCCCTCTGCGAATTTGTTTGTACATCTAAAATAGAATCACAGCATATTATAAGAAGAGGACTCGATTTAGTGCGTAAAGAAATGAGTTGAGGAATTGGGAATTAAGAATTTGGAATAAGGAATTTGGGGTGAAGTTGAATGATTGATTAGTTGAATCGTTGATAATGCTATGGATCATGAACTATAAACCAAGAACTATAAACAAGAAACAAGAAAGTATTTTCAGGTGAAGCCACTCAGAAACTTTTTAGACAAAATAAAACCCAACTTTGAAAAGGGTGGAAAGCTGGAGAAATTCTACCCTGCTTTTAATGCTTTTGAAACTTTTCTTTTTGTGCCTGGTGAAACCACGCCGCCGGATGGCGCACATGTGCGTGATGCGATTGACTTAAAACGTACCATGATTTTGGTTGTGATCTCTTTGGTTCCCTGTCTTTTATTTGGGATGTGGAATACAGGTTACCAGCACTACATGGCCTTAGGTATAGATGCTTCATTAATGGATAATTTTATTTTTGGAGCCATAAAAGTGTTGCCCATAGTTATTGTATCGTATGCTACAGGTTTAACCGTGGAATTCATTTTTGCAATCATCCGGAAGCACACCATTAATGAAGGATTTTTAGTTTCCGGTATGTTGATCCCATTGGTAATGCCGGTAGATCTTCCATTATGGATGGTAGCAGTTTCAACGGTTTTTGCTGTAATTATCGGGAAAGAAGTTTTTGGCGGCACTGGAATGAATATCCTAAACCCTGCGCTTACAGCCAGGGCTTTTCTTTTCTTTGCTTATCCTACAAAAATGAGTGGTGATGAGGTTTGGATAAATACTTCTTTAGAAAAAGGTGAAAAGCTGGTAGATGGTTTTAGCGGTGCTACACCTTTAGGAGATGCTGCTGCCGGCTTTGCGGATAAAATACCAGGGATTCAGGAATCATTTATAGGCACTATCCCGGGTTCAATCGGCGAAACATCTACCCTGGCCTGTTTAATAGGCGCTGCAATTTTATTATACACAGGAATAGGCAGTTGGAGAATTATGTTATCAGTTTTTATTGGCGGTTTTGTAATGGCATTGTTATTTAATCTTGCAGGTACTACAACACTTATGCAACTTACACCCATTCACCATCTGGTATTAGGAGGATTTGCATTCGGCGCTGTATTTATGGCTACTGATCCGGTTACAGCAACGCAGACAAATACCGGAAAATACATTTATGGATTTTTAATAGGTTTATTTGCTATCATGCTTCGTGTATTTAATCCGGCTTATCCTGAAGGCATGATGCTCGCCATTTTATTTATGAATGTAATGGCTCCATTGATTGATCATTATGTAATACAGGCTAATATCAGGAGACGATTAAAACGCTTGAAAACCTGATTGAATGGATAAGAACAGCAGTTCATACACGCTTATTTTCGCCTCCGTAATGGTTGTTGTTGTTGCAGTGCTTTTAGCATTAGCGGCAATTGGGTTAGGCCCTTTCCAGGCTCAAAATGTAAAAATGGAAAAGATGCAGAATATTTTAGCCAGCATAGGCGTTAAAAGTGAGGCGAAGGATGCAGAAAAAATCTTTAGCCAGTATATTAAAGAACAACTAGTGCTTAATAAAAAAGGAGAACAGGTTAGTGATAAAATAAATGCCTTTGATATTGATCTTAAAAAGGAAGTGGATAAAATTAGAACCGGCAAGGCTGACGAGCAATTATTTCCTTTGTTTGTTTTCAATAAAGATGGTAAATTATACTACATTATACCGGTAAGAGGTAAAGGCTTGTGGGGTCCTATTTGGGGTTATGTTTCTTTGGAGGAAGATATGAACACAGTACATGGCGCCAGTTTCGGACACAAAAGTGAAACGCCGGGTTTGGGTGCTGAAATTAATACCGAAGGCTTTCAGAAACAATTTGTAGGAAAAAAGATATTTGATGAATCAGGTAAATTTGTATCGGTTAAAGTTATTAAAGGCGGAGCAGCACCGGAAGATTTACATGGCGTAGATGCTGTTTCGGGAGGTACTATTACCAGCAATGGCGTTACAGAAATGCTTAAGAGAACCTTAGAAAACTATATTCCTTATTTTAAGACGACGGAGATGATGAAGAATTAAAAATTAAAAATTAAAATTGAATGAACAATGAATAGGAACGTTCAGACTAATGACCCAATGAAATTTATTTAAAATCTCATTTAATAAGTATGCCCACCGAAACAATTGTAGCTCCGATAAAACCAAAGGAACCCAGGGAGCCTCTATTTTCGGCTAAAAATAGAAAGCTGATAAAGGACCCTCTCAATGACAGTAATCCTATAACTGTGCAGGTATTAGGAATTTGTTCTGCATTGGCAGTAACTGTTCAAATGAAACCTTCCATTGTTATGGCTTTGTCGGTAGTGGTTGTAACCGCTTTTTCTAGTTTGATTATTTCCGCTATTAGAAATACTATTCCCAACAGGATAAGAATTATTGTTCAATTAGTAATAGTTGCGTCCCTGGTAATTTTAGTTGACCAGGTGTTAAAGGCTTTTGTTTATGATGTAAGCAAACAGTTGTCAGTATTCGTTGGGTTAATTATTACCAACTGTATTGTGATGGGGCGTTTGGAAGCGTTTGCAATGGCTAATAAACCCTGGCCATCTTTTTTAGATGGCATTGGTAATGGATTAGGTTATGGACTGATACTGGTTAGTGTTTCTGCCATAAGAGAATTATTTGGTTCCGGAAAATTAATGGGGTTCCAGGTGGTACCTGATTCTTTTTATAAAACCGGTTACTTTAATAATGGGCTTGCCATTCTACCTCCCATGGCTTTGATTATTGTAGGAATAATTATCTGGATACAAAGAAGTAAGAACACTAAATTAATAGAAGCTGACTAAATTATAATTCCAAAATGGAACATGTCAACATTTTTATAAAAGCAGTATTTATTGAGAACATGATCTTTGCATACTTCTTAGGCATGTGTTCTTACCTGGCCATTTCTAAAACAGTAAAAAATGCCGTAGGGCTTGGCGTGGCCGTAATATTTGTTTTGGGCGTTTCAGTTCCTGTATGTTATCTTCTTGAGAACTATCTTTTAAAACCAGGAGCCATGAGCTGGATATCAGCCAGCTTTGCAAACGTAGATCTCAGCTTTCTTAGTTTCATAATGTACATCGCTATTATTGCGGCCATTACCCAGTTAGTAGAAATGATTGTTGAAAAATTTGCTCCGGCATTGCATGGTGCGTTAGGCATTTTTCTGCCACTCATTGCTGTTAACTGCTCCATATTGGGAGGTGCTTTATTTATGCAGGAAAGAGAATATGCAACATTGGGTGAAGCAACCACTTTTGCATTAGGTTCAGGTGTTGGCTGGTTCCTGGCAATCGTGGCTATTTCGGCTATCCGTGAAAAAATCCGATATTCAAATGTACCCCGCCCATTAAGAGGGTTGGGCATTACTTTTATTATAACCGGGCTAATGGCTATAGCTTTTATGTGCTTTATGGGAATACAGTTGTAATTATCTGAATTTATCAATGATACTATTAGCATTTGATATCACAACTATTATCGCAAGTGTAACTGTTTTTCTTGCATTTAGTATATTGCTTGTAGGGCTTATCTTATACGCAAAAGCAAAGCTTACTAATACAGGGCTGGTTAAATTAATGATCAATGGGCAGGAAAGTATTGAAGTGGAAGCGGGTTCCACCATACTTACTACTTTATCAAATAAAAAGATTTTCTTACCATCAGCCTGTGGTGGTGGTGGAACATGTGCTATGTGTAAATGCCAGGTTTTATCCGGCGGAGGAGAGATCTTGTCAACTGAAAAAATTTACTTTACAAGACGTGAGCAGCAGGAAAATTGGCGATTGGGTTGCCAGGTTAAAGTGAAGCAAAACATGGAAATTAAAATACCGGATGAAATATTTGGTATTAAAAAATGGGAGTGTGAAGTAGTTTCTAATGATAATGTAGCAACTTATATTAAAGAGTTGGTCGTTAAATTGCCTGAGGGAGAATTCCTTGAATTTGAATCCGGGAGCTATATTCAAATTGACGTGCCGGTTTGTGAAATTGACTTTAAAAAAGAGCTCTATAAGATTGATGAATGTTATAAAGATGATTATGACAAATTCAATATCTGGGGATTGAAGATGAAAAACTCCGAACCTGTTTTCCGTGCCTATTCCATGGCCAATCATCCTGCAGAAGGTAATATCATTATGTTGAATATACGTTTAGCCACACCACCATTCGACAAAGCTAAAGGTGGCTTTATGGATGTAAATCCGGGCATCTGCTCCTCATTTACTTTTTCACAGAAGCCTGGCGATAAAATAAGTATATCAGGTCCGTTTGGTGATTTCCATATAAAGCCTACAAACAGAGAAATGATTTATATAGGTGGTGGTGCAGGCATGGCTCCCCTTCGATCACACTTATTCCATTTGTTTCATACTGAAGAAGAAAGCAGCAGAAAAATCAGTTATTGGTACGGTGGACGTTCATTACGAGAAGTTTTCTATACAGATCACTTCAGAGATATTGAAGAAAAGTTTTCCAATTTTCAATATCACATCGCATTATCTGAACCTTTACCAGAAGATAACTGGACAGGATACACGGGCTTTATTCATAATGTACTTTATGAAAACTACTTAAAACTTCATACTGAACCTGAAGAAGTTGAATACTACCTCTGTGGACCTCCAATGATGAACGCTGCTGTTTTTAAGATGCTTGATGATTTAGGTGTTCCGCCAGAAAATATTGCTTTTGATGACTTTGGCGAATAATTACAGAATGAATTATTAATATTTGGCCTCCACCCATTCTCCTTAATAATGAGATTCCTGATCCTTATTGCTTTTTGTTTAAGTTTTCTAATTAAGTGTAAACAGGACATCTCTCAAACCATTAAACTTGCCGGAGAGGCGCAAGGAACCACTTACCACATCACATACTTATCTAAAGAGAAAAAAAAATATCAACAAGGTATAGACTCTATTTTGAAGAGTATAGATTCTTCACTTTCAACTTATGTTCCTGCTTCCATTATTTCCAGGATCAACAAAAACGACAGCAGTGTTCTTGCAGATAAATATTTCATAGATGTATTTAATAAATCAATCGAGGTTGCAGAAAAAACAGCGGGCCTTTTTGATGTAACAGTTGGCC
>JBHENB010000050.1:15170-15462 GCA_046262255.1 Chitinophagaceae bacterium | reverse complement strand
GATGAACCCCGATGAAATTGATGGCAACCGCCGTAAACGCATAGCCAATGGTAGCGGAAAAGATATTTCTGAAGTGAATGCTTTTATGAAGCAGTTTGAACAAATGCGGGATATGATGAAAACGATGAACAAAATGCCGATGGGCAGAATGGTGCCGGGGATGATGGGCAGGAAATAGCAGTTTTTTTTTGGTCTGATTTGTTCTAGTTCAAACGGGAAATTGAAGAATCATCTTGGTGGATCATGAGTTGCATTATTCTAATAAAAAGATTGAAAAAAATGAATATTTTGA
>JBHENB010000050.1:0-15160 GCA_046262255.1 Chitinophagaceae bacterium | reverse complement strand
GGGCACAACATAGTGATCATAAGCCTTTAATTGTTACATTTAAAGAATTATAAAAATAGTATGAATCCACAGCGAACAGAACCCTGAAGAATGCCCTTCGATAAGCTCAGGATACACTTGCAACAAAAGCTTAATCAAGGTTCAATAGCAGGTTAATAACCATTATTTACTACCAAATATTCAGGCAATTTTAATAATCAGCAAAATGTGCTCGTATCATCCAAATCAGCAATTAAATTTGTTGCACAATTATGGAATCGCTTTTTACTGCAGATAACCTGGTTAGCCTGGTAACACTTGCTTTGCTGGAAATTATATTAGGAATTGATAATGTAATATTCGTTTCTATAATCATGGGGCGTTTGCATAAAAGCAAGCAATTAAATGCTCGTCGTTGGTGGATGATTACAGGGATTTCAGTACGCGTAGTATTATTATTCTGTTTAAGCTGGCTTATTGCACAAAAAGGCAAACCTTTATTCTCTTTATTCGGAAAAGGGTTTGATGTTGCCAGTCTGGTGATGCTTGCGGGTGGTTTGTTTTTGCTATGGAAAACCGTAAAAGAGATTCACCAGAAATTAGAGGGGGATGAAGAATTGCGGGAAAACAATGCAACGAAAGTTGCCAGCGGTTTTGGCGCTGCCATTTTTCAGATAATGCTGGTTGACCTTGTTTTTTCATTTGATAGTATGATTACTGCAGTCGGTATGGCCAAAAACCTGATTGTTATGATCACAGCAGTTGTTATTGCTATGATCATCATGTTCCTTTTTAGCCAGAGAATATCCAACTTTATACATAAGCATCCTACATTAAAAATGCTGGCTCTTTCCTTTCTTGTATTGGTAGGTGTTATATTGATGATTGAAGGATGGAACAGTGAAAAAGCACACGAGCTTCATTTAAAGAACTATGTTTATTTCGCAATGGCATTCTCGTTTGGTGTAGAAATGCTGAACATTCGCATGCGAAAAAAGCGGCCAGTACAACCTGTTGAGCTTCACGAACCAGTTATAAAACAACAGGATAGTTTTAATGATCGGCCACAGTAATTGCATTGCACAACAGAGTAGCAGCGACAATTCCTGCAGTTTCTGTTCTTAGTCTTGTTTTGCCCAACGATACAGCTTCAAATCCTATTTTTAACGCCATTTCAATTTCCTGAGGAGTAAAATCACCTTCCGGGCCGATGAGAATAAGTTGATTAGTTAATCCGTTGGCAAGTTGATATGTAAGGAGTGGTTTATCTTCTTTAGAGTAATAAGCAATAAGTTTTTTATTGTATTTATCAGGATTTGAGGTTATCAGTTTTTTAAAATTAACCGGCTCATGCAACACAGGTAGCCAAAATTGTTGTGATTGTAGCATAGCACTAATTACTATCCCATTCATTCTTTGCAACCTGAAGTTTTGTTTTTCCGTGCGTTCACAAATAATCGGAACAATTTCAGAAACGCCTATCTCAGTTGCTTTTTCCAGGAACCATTCAAAACGAAAAGTATTTTTTATTAATGAAATAGCTATAGCAACTTTCAGATTTGATTCCTTTGCCTTTTCAACGGAAGAAATTTTTACTTCACACCTTTTTCGATTATCATTTGCAATTGCAGCTTGTGCTTTTGTTCCCTTTCCATCTGTTAGCACCACCTCATCATGTACTTTCATACGAAGCACCTGTGTAATGTGTTTTGATGTAGCCTCATCCAAAAAAAAAGAGTTAACGGCTATGCTTTCAATATAAAAGAAAGGCAATGACATAAATGCGAAGAAAATAAAAAAGCTCGAGTAAGGAATTTATATTAAGTAAGAAAGACTTTAAAAAAGATCCTCTTCATCCGGTGGCAAATCATTCATTTTACTCCCGGTTTGTATGTATAGTTTGGGGCCGCCTGCATCACTCACCGGCTTCCAGTTAGGAGGCATTGTCTGTAACCCAAAATCGGAGCCGTCATCTTCTATAAATTTCTGTATGTGTAATAATGCCCTTAGCTTGATGGTTTCTAAAGAACCGTTACGATGCTTTGCTATTTTTACAGATGTTTCTCCACGGGTGCTCTCACCCATTTCATTTTGTGTTATACCGTCACTTTCCGGACGATACAGAAACATTACCAAATCTGCATCCTGTTCAATAGCACCAGATTCACGCAAGTCGCTCAGTTTTGGTATGTTATTTCCTTCTTTTCTTTTTTCTACTTCGCGACTCAATTGGGATAAAGCAATAATAGGCACGTTTAATTCTTTTGCCAATCCTTTCAGGTTCCGGGAAATATTACTTATTTCCTGCTCCCGGTTTCCATTCCTGTTTTCGCCGGTACCGCTCATTAATTGCAGATAATCAACAATGATCAATCCTATATTATTGGCTACTTTTAATCTTCTGCATTTTGCTCGTAATTCAAAGATGTTCAAAGCCGGAGTATCATCAATAAAAATAGGTGCCTGAGCTAACTTTTGAATACCTCTTTTATACAATTGTTCCATTTCATGCTCTTCCAGCTTACCACGTGAAATCTTTTCCAGCCAAATTTCACTTTCAGCTGCCAGAATACGCTGCACCAACTGCCCCGCACTCATTTCTAAAGAAAAAAATGCTACCGGGGTTGGTTTTGAAGGATGCAATGCAGCGTTACGGGCAAGGTTTAAAGCAAAAGCGGTTTTACCTACCGAAGGGCGTGCTGCAAGAACAATAAGATCTGTATTTTGCCAACCATAGGTTACCCGATCTAATTTAGTAAACCCACTTGGCACCCCGGAAAAATCTTCATTTTTATTTCGTAAATCTTCAATACGTCTAATGGTATTTACTAATACAGAAGAAATGACCTCGTAATTATTACGCAGGTGTGTGCTGCTGACCTCGTATATCTTGCTTTCCGCCTGATCTAATAAGTCAAATACATCAGTACTATCCTCGTAGGCATCGCTGATGATTTCCCCACTGATACGTATTAGCTCCCTTTGAATAAATTTTTGCAGAACAATGCGGGAATGGGCCTCAATATTCGCTGAAGAAACAACCGAATTTGTAAGTTTCGTTACATAATACGGACCACCCACCAGATCGAGTTCTTCCCGGCTTCTTAGCTCTTCCACCACTGTTAATATATCTATTGGCTGGCTCTTTTGAGACAGGCTTTGCATTGCCTGGAATATCCGCTGATGGCTTTCTATATAAAAAGCTTCTGGTTTTAAAATTTCCATTACAGTATCAAAAGCCCTTTTTTCCAGCATTATAGCTCCTAAAACAGCTTCCTCCAGCTCTTTTGCCTGAGGTGGAACCTTTCCATAAACCATTGTACTTAGGTCAATGGAAGATTTTCTTCTTGATTTTCTATCCCTGTTTAAATTAGTTATCTCCATTTTTTTTAATAAATAGTAGGTTTTGGTTTTTGCCTGGGAAATATAGTATGTTCATTGCCGGTATAATCCGTTAATCTGTCCTCCATAGTCACTAAGCGAATATAAACGCATTAAAAAATGAGAAACAAAAATCTCTTTCATAAAAATTAATCAACACGGAACTCACATTCCATTCAGAGCAATGTTCATGCTATTCAGGTCGTAAACCGAATTTTACACAAATTATAAAATATTCCACCACCCTGCAGCACCTTTATGAACATCTTACGTTAGGAAATATTATACCTTTTTTTTTTGGCTATATGCTGCAACCTACAGAATGGCACTCCAGGGTTTTTTTAGGTAAGCAATTTCTGTAGCAGGGGCTGGAACCTGTATGTGGTAAGCTTTCTTTTCCATCCGATCAATAGTATAAAAAAGTCAAATTCCATGCTGGTAAGGGTTACAAACCAATTTCCTTCCATAAAAATTTAAGTATGAGGCTGAAAGTACTTCCAGAGTTGGATTAGGGCTCTTGCAGATTATGCAAACTGTCTTACATCAATAAATTATCTTTGTTTGCCTGGCAAAAAATATCTCAAGATGAATTTTTCTTATAATTGGCTGAGTGAATTTTTACCAGTTCAAATAGAACCTGTTGAACTATCTAAAATCCTAACCTCCACTGGCTTAGAGGTTGAGAAAATGGAAAAATTTGAAGAGGTAAAGGGCGGTCTTAAAGGATTGGTAATTGGTGAAGTGCTGGAAACCGAACAACATCCAAATGCAGATAAGCTAAGACTAACGGTGGTGGATATTGGAAATGGAGTACCATTAAGGATTGTATGCGGCGCACCGAATGTGGCCCAGGGTCAAAAAGTGGTTGTGGCAGCAGTAGGAACAACTATTTATCCGGTAAATGGAGAGCCCTTAACCATAAAGGTTGCAAAAATCCGGGGAGTAGAAAGCAATGGAATGATCTGTGCAGAAGATGAAATAGGCTGGGGTGATTCACATTCCGGGATAATGGTATTAAATGAAGATGCTGCAATCGGTTCATCCGCGGAAGCTTATTTTAAGCCGTACACCGATACTGTTTTCGATATAGGACTTACTCCTAACAGAATGGATGCTATGAGCCATTGGGGAGCAGCAAGGGATATTTGTGCTTACCTTACACATCATGGAAAAAAAGAATATCAGCCTCTCATTCCTGCAACCAACATACAAACGGATAATCGTTCTCTCACAGTTGAAGTGACCATTGAAAATTTGGTAGCCTGCAAACGCTATTCCGGAGTTTGCATGACAAATATAACTGTGCAGGAATCCCCAAAATGGATGCAGGATAAATTAAAGGCCATTGGGCTGCGGACTATTAATAATATTGTAGATACCACAAATTATATTCAACACGAAACCGGGCAACCACTGCATGCTTTTGATTTAGATGCAATAAAGGCAAATAAGATAGTTGTAAAAAATCTGCCGGAAGGAACCCCTTTCATTACACTGGATGAAAAAGAAAGAAAATTAAGCGCTGATGATTTAATGATATGCAACGCACAAGAAGCTATGTGCATTGCCGGCGTTTTTGGTGGTGCAAACAGTAGTGTGAGTGAAAAAACAAAAAGCCTTTTTTTAGAAAGTGCCTATTTCGATCCCGCCAGTATTCGTAAAACTTCATTTCGGCATAACTTAAGGACTGATGCTGCTACACGTTTTGAAAAAGGTATTGATATATCTAATACCGTTACAGTTTTGAAAAGAGCGGCTGCTTTAATAAAAGAAATTTGTGGAGGCGAAATTGCATCGGACATAATTGATGTTTACCCGCAGCCTCAAACTAAAACGGAGGTAATGTTGAGCTATAGTTACCTAAAAAAATTAAGTGGTAAAGAATATGCTCCTGAGGCTGTAAACAATATATTAAAGAGCCTTGGGTTTACTATTTTAAACCACAGCAAGGATGCAATAACTGTTCAAGTGCCTTATCACAAACCCGATGTTTTTTTGCCTGCTGATATAGTAGAAGAAATTTTACGGATTGACGGGTTAGATAATATTGCTATCCCTGGCACTATAACTATTTCACCTTCTGTTGAACCAAAAAGTAATACAAGTATGTTTCGGGAAAAAGCAGCTAATTTTCTTGTAGGCCAGGGTTTTTCTGAAATATTGACTAATTCTCTTACTAACTCTAAATATATTTCAGAAGATGAAAGTGATGGTGTTATTAAACTTCTGAATAATCTTAGTAAGGAACTGGACATTATGCGTTCCGATATGCTCCCTACAGCATTGGAAGTAATTGCTTTTAACATTAATCGGAAAAATAATAACTTAAAGCTGTTTGAATTCGGAAAGACATACCATACTACAGGAGTTGGCAAATACAAAGAACAAACACATTTATGCCTGTATATAACAGGAGAAATAACAAAAAATAGCTGGAAAGAAAAAGCAAGAGTTGCCGATATTTATTTTGCAAAAGGCATAGCAGAGGCTCTTTTAAAATTATATGTCAGGGATGTCTCTTTTGATGCAGGTATTTCTGATAGTTTTGATTTACATGTTACTATTAATCACACCTCCCTGGTACTGATTAGTGAGGTAAAGGCTCCTACCCTGTTGAAATTTGATATTAAGCAGCCTGTTTATTTTATAGATATAAACTGGGATTTTTTGTGCAAACAAGCAGGGAATAATAAAGTTCAGTACGAAGAGGTGCCCAGATTTCCGGCTGTAGAAAGAGACTTAGCTATGATTGTTGCAGAGGATTTAAAGTATGAACACATTGAACAGTATATTCAGCAATTACTATTAAAGAAACTAAAGGAAATAAAATTGTTTGATGTGTTTAAAAGTGATAAGCTGGGGAAAGATAAAAAGTCAATAGCTATCAGCTTTACATTTCTGGATGAAGAAAAAACCTTAACGGATAAAGAAATAGATAAGTGGATGTATGAAATAATCACTACATTAGAAAAACAAGCAGGTGCAGAAATAAGAAAGTAAAAAATATGTCATCAATAGACAACCAGTTTACTGTTATCAATGATAAGCTTCAGCAATTGCTGAAGCAGCATTCCCAATTAAAAAAGGAAAATGAAAGGTTAAAAACCGATCTCGATCAAGCCACCCAAAAGGAAACTGAAGCACAACATCGTATACAGGAACTTCAGCAACAAACCTCTGTATTGAAATTATCAGCAGGCGGGTTGAACGAAAAGGATAAAAAGGATTTTGAAAAACAAATAAATCAGTACATTAGGGAGATTGATAAGTGTATAACCTTCTTAAGTCAATAAAATGCAAGAATCACTCATTCCTCTTAACCTTTTAATAGCAGATCGTACTTACCGGGTACGCATTCATCCAAAAGATGAAGAAGTAGTACGTAAAACAGTAAAAACAATAAACGATAAGCTGTTGGAGTTTAAAACACAATTTGCAGGCAAGGATATCCAGGATTACATAGCTATGGTATTGGTATGGTTTGCAACAGAGCAAAATGCTTCTATTTCCAACCAGGTTAACTTGGATAATATTACCAGCCGTTTACAAACTCTGGAAAAAACCATTGATGGGACTTTGGAGGAGGTTAAAGTATAGCTAAATCAGCTCTGTCTAATAAGAAAATCTTTTAAAAAGTACCGATAGAGCATTAACTCTTACAAGTACTCAAGGGCATCGCTACCTATCTCTCACCTTTCTTAAAATCCCTCTTGGTTTTTGTATCTTCGCTATTAACCATTTTACAGGATATAGATTTTATTTCGAACCTTAATTTTAAAAAATTGATCAATGGACCTCAACATATTAACCCTCATTATAGTTATCATTGCCCTTGTTGTGGGTATCATAGCGGGTAAATTTATTTTCGCGAAAGACACCAGGAAAAAGGTTGAAGAAGCTGACACTCACGCAAGAAACGTTATTAAAGAAGGGGAGCAACACGTTCAAACCCTTATTAAAGAAGCTGAGATAAGAGCCGAAAACGTAAGGAAGGAAAAGGAATTATCAGCAAAAGAAAGATTTGTACAGCTAAAGGCTGATCATGAACGGGAAGTATTTGATCGCAATCGCAGGGTAAGTGAAGGAGAGAACCGGATAAAGCAAAAGGAAATATCATTAAGTCAACGAACAGAGCAACTGGAAAAGCAGTTGAAAGAAAATGATGCTATCAAGCAAAATCTCACCCGGCAGGTAGAAATAATCAATTTAAAACAAGCCGACCTTGAAAAACACCAGGAAGAGCATACCCGCCGGCTGGAAAAAATTTCCGGCTTAACCGCAGAAGAAGCAAAAGCGCAGTTAATGGAAACCCTGAAGCAGGAAGCACAGTCCAAAGCATTGGCTTTGCAACAGGAAATAATAGATGATGCAAAGCAAAAAGCAAACAAAGAAGCACGGAAAATTGTTATTCAAAGCATTCAGCGAACTGCAGCGGAGCAGGCAATTGAAAATGCCATTACCGTTTTTACCCTGGAAAGTGATGAAATAAAGGGCCAGATCATTGGCCGCGAAGGCAGGAACATTCGTGCAATAGAAGCTGCCACAGGGGTAGATTTGATAGTTGATGACACCCCTGAAGCTATTGTTCTTTCCTGCTTTGATCCTTTACGCAGAGAAATTGCCCGTTTAAGTTTACAACGCCTGGTTTCCGATGGCAGGATACACCCCGCCCGTATTGAGGAAGTGGTAGAGAAACCCCGCCGTCAATTAGAAGAACAGATAATGGAAATTGGCGAACGCACCGTAATTGAACTTGGAATTCATGGATTGCATAAGGAGTTGGTGCGTATCGTAGGTAAAATGAGGTTTCGTTCTTCTTATGGACAAAACCTGCTAATGCATAGCCGTGAAGTTGCTAATTTATGTTCAGTTATGGCTGCGGAATTAGGCTTAAATCCAAAACTGGCAAAACGTGCCGGCCTTTTACATGATATTGGAAAAGTTCCGGATGAAGAAACTGAACTAAGCCATGCTTTACTTGGTGCTAAGCTGGCTGAAAAATATGGAGAAAATCCAGCTATTATAAATGCCATTGGTGCACACCATGACGAAATGGAAATGCAATATGTAATCTCCCCCATTGTTCAGGCGTGTGACTCTATTAGTGGTGCCAGACCTGGTGCCCGCAGGGAGATAATGCAACAATATCTTCAGCGTATAAAAGAGTTAGAAAATATTGCATTGAATTATAATGGCGTTGAAAAAGCTTATGCCATTCAGGCCGGAAGAGAATTACGTGTAATTGTTGAAGCAGACAAGGTTACAGATAATGAAAGCGACCGTCTTTCGTTTGATATTGCTCAGAAAATTCAAACAGAAATGACTTACCCGGGCCAAATTAAAGTAACGGTAATACGGGAAAAAAGGGCAGTGAATGTAGCAAGATAAATGTGCTATTGTAACAGATGTACCTGTACTTTTTGTTGCATCATTTCTCTCACTGCATCTGCAATAGCCTGTGTATCGTAACCACATTCCCGATGGAGTTCTTTTGGTGAGCCGTGTTCCACAATTTTATCGGGGATACCTAAAATCTTCAAGTCATTTTTATAATTGCCCTGAACCATGAATTCTGCAACAGCGCTACCAAAGCCACCCACAACAGTTCCATCTTCTACGGTAATTATTTTATTGTAATTCCTCAGCGCTTCATGCAGTAATGTTTCATCTAATGGCTTGGTAAAACGCATATCATAATGAGCGGGTGCTAAACCTTCTGTCCGAAGATCTCTTATGGCAGCAGCAGCAAAATTTCCCGGGTGGCCAAATGATAAAATAGCAATATCCTTTCCATCCTTCAGTTTTCTTCCTTTCCCAAGTTGTATTTCCTCCATTGGCTTTTTCCAATCCGATAAAACGCCTTCGCCCCGGGGATATCGTATAACAAATGGAAGATTAGTGGTTTCCAGTTGTGCTGTGTACATTAAGTTACGTAGCTCAGTTTCATTCATTGGTGCAGAAATCACCATGTTCGGGATACAGCGGAAGTAAGCAATATCGTATGCGCCGTGGTGCGTTGGGCCATCTTCCCCAACAAGACCTGCACGGTCCAGGCAAAATATAACTGGCAGTTTTTGAATAGCAACATCATGTACTACTTGGTCGTAGGCCCTTTGCATAAAAGTTGAATAGATGTTGCAGAATACCTTCATGCCTTGAGTAGCCATACCTGCACTTAAAGTAACAGCATGTTGTTCGCAAATACCTACATCAAATGCACGGTGCGGCATGGCTTCCATCATGTATTTTAACGAACATCCGCTGGGCATTGCCGGAGTAACCCCAAATATCTTTTCATTGCTTTCTGCTAACTCAACTATTGTATGCCCAAATACATCCTGGTATTTGGGAGGCTGTGGCAGGTCGTATTTCTTTTTATAAATTTCACCGGTTATTTTATCAAACAAACCAGGTGCATGCCACTTAGTTTGTTCTTTTTCTGCCAATGCATACCCTTTACCTTTTACAGTAAGGATGTGTAAAATTTTTGGTCCGGGAATGTCTCTCAAATCGGTTAATGTGTCCACCAGCTTTGTAATGTTATGTCCATCAATAGGCCCAAAGTACCGCAAGTTCAGCGCCTCAAATAAATTACTGCTTTTTGTTATTAAACCTTTAATGCTTGCTTCTAACTTTGAAGCCATTTCTCTTGTAAACCTTTTACCAACGGGCAGCTTACCCATCAGCTTCCATACATCATCCCTAAGTTTATTATACGTATGTGACGTTGTGATGTCGGTTAAGTATTCTTTAAGAGCCCCAACATTAGGATCAATGCTCATGCAGTTATCGTTCAAAATTATCAGTACATCGGTGTCCGCCACACCGGCATGATTCAGTGCTTCAAAGGCTATACCGGCTGTCATTGCCCCATCTCCTATAACAGCCACCGTTTTTCTGTCCTTTTCCCCTTTATACTTTGCAGCCATAGCCATACCTAATGCGGCAGAAATGGAAGTAGATGAATGTCCCACGCCAAAAGTGTCATACTCACTTTCTGTGCGTTTGGGAAAGCCGCTCAGCCCTTTGTACTTACGATTGGTTATAAAATTATCTCTTCGTCCCGTTAATATTTTGTGACCGTATGCCTGGTGACCTACATCCCAAACTAACTGATCATAAGGAGTATTGTAAACATAATGAAGTGCAACAGAAAGCTCTACCACTCCTAAGCTAGCTCCAAAATGTCCGCCATATATGCTTACTACATCAATTATATACTGACGCAGCTCATCGCATACCTGGTGCAATTTTTCTTTAGAGATTTGTTTAAGATCGGCAGGAGAGTTAATTGTTTGTAATAATACAGGGGGGTGAATGTTCACTAAGATAATTTTCTGTGCAAAAATAGATGAACTTAAGCAAAAGCTGCGCCTTGAACAGTCTCCAAAAGATTCCTTACGTTAATCTAAATACAATACTTCTAAATCAGACAATTTATAATGAGTGCCACAAAACCGGCTTCCCACTTGTAGAAGATATCTTCCACTGGTATATTTGTGCTGTTGATTTAACATGAGGAAATGTAGCTTTGTTTAATGGGTAGTTTTAAGCTTTCCAGGTACTGGTTATTTCAGCTAGGCGGTTGGGGCTCATTTGCCCTTATTAATACATTTTTTGCCTATTCTTTTGAAAAGCTTCAGGACCAGGATGACATTGAGGTATTTTTTGGACGCTTAGGCATATTCGTGGCCCTTGGCCTGTTTGCTACTCACATTATGCGGTACGTTATCATTAAGCTTAATATCCTTCAAAAAGCTTTTGATAAGCAAATCATTCAATTTTCAGTTATTACTTTTTGTTTTTCCCTGATTTCTTCCTTTTTTGATATGGAACTTCTGGCTCGTTTTGGGTGGCTTAATAACAGTGAAAAGGAGTTCCTGGGAAAAAATTTTCTGCTACCTATTTTAAGTGGGGCCTTTTACTTCTTTGTGTACTTCTTTATATGGAATCTTATTTATTTCATGTACCATTATGTAACCAAAAGCCGTAAACAGCAACTCGATACACTGCAGTTAGAAACTTTATTGCGGGAACTGGAGTTACAAACCATCAGGGCACATATAAATCCACATTTTATTTTTAATTCACTAAACAGCATCAGGGCATTGATTGATGAGAACCCGGACAGGGCACGTGATTTTATAACCCGCCTTGCCAATATTTTACGCAACAGTTTAGTGCAGGATAAAAACGAAACAGTAAATTTTAAAAAAGAACTGGATATTGTTAAAGACTATCTGGCACTCGAAAATATGCGATTTGAAGACAGGTTAAAAATTGAGTATGAAGTTGATGAGCACACTTTGGATAAGCAAGTACCAACTATGATGCTTCAAACATTGGTGGAAAATGCTATTAAGCATGGCATCAGCCGGCAGATTAAAGGTGGTGTGGTAAGGATTATATCAGACATGAAAGATGATTATCACTTACTATCTGTCCAAAACACCGGCTATTTAAATGGCAGTGCCAATAAAGAAGGCTTTGGATTGTCCAGCACAGAGCAGAGGCTGCAATTGTTGTATGGAGAAAAAGCCAGATTTGAAATAAAACAAATACAACCTACCCTGGTAGAAGCAAAAGTTTCAATCCCTGTATCGTTAAATTAATTATGTCAATGAAAGCAATTATTATAGATGATGAACGCCTTGCCCGGAGTGAATTAAGGAAGCTGTTACAGGAATTTCCTGAAATAGAAATAATTGATGAAGCAGCAAATGCTGAAGAAGGTATCACCAAAATTGAAAACTACTGCCCTGACCTTATTTTTTTGGATATACAAATGCCGGGGAAAACAGGATTTGACATGCTTGCTGAACTGGACCGTGCACCGGAAGTAATTTTTACCACAGCTTATGATGAACATGCCTTAAAAGCATTTGAAGTAAATGCATTAGATTATTTATTGAAGCCAATAGAACCCAAGCGCCTGGCAGATGCTATACAAAAACTAGAGCCGTCCCGCAATCACAAAAGACCTTGTGCTGATCCCGAAACAAGCTTGTTGAGTGAAAACGACCAGGTATTTGTAAAGGATGGTGAGCGTTGCTGGTTTGTAAAACTTGGTGAAGTACGCCTTTTTGAAAGTGTAGGCAATTATGCAAAAGTATTTTTCGGTTCTCATAAACCATTAATATTAAAATCACTAAATGCCCTGGAAGTAAGATTAGACGAAAAAGTATTTTTCAGGGCTAATCGCAAGCATATTGTAAACCTTCGTATGATTGATAAAATAGAACCTTATTTTAACGGTGGTTTATTGCTGGAATTAAAAGGTAGTGAAAAAATTGAAGTAAGCCGCCGCCAGACCGTAAAGTTTAAAGAAATGATGAGCCTGTAGAAGTATGATTTTAGATGTACCGATTAAATGTAAGAGTGAAGCGTCAGCATAATTAATCAAAAACCATAATGAAAAAAATATTTCTGCTGCTTTTTTTTGCAGTAAGCTATAAAGCTTTTAGCCAAACCAATCCGGTAATTGATGTAAGGGAAGTAGAACGCGTTGAGCGTATATTATCCTCAGATGAAATGCAGGGCCGCAAAGTATTTACCCCGGGAATAGATAAGGCTGCTGATTTTATTGCCAGTGAATTCAAAGCAGCCGGTTTAAAAACATGGAATAACAATGGCGCCTACCGGCAGGAATTTATGATGGTTCGTCCCCGGTTTGTGAGTATAAAAGGTGAAATCAACGATGAAGAGGTAGATCCTAAAAATATAATTGCCATTACATCGAAAAAGGAACTGGAGGTAAAAGAAAAATCTGGCTATGAAATAGCATACATTAAAGCTGGCCAAAATTTGTTCAAGCAAGCCGCAGCATTTGTGCAGTCAAATAAAAACATGGTTGTATTTGTAGATACCAGTTTTTCTAAAAACTTCAGCAAGCTAACAGGACTCAAACGGCAACTATTTAAATCCAATAATAGTGTGGTTTTCTTTTTAACAAGCGATAACGTAAAAGAATTTAAAGTAAAAGCCAATCATGAAATAAACGAACAAAAACTATCTAACGTTCTAGGAGTTTTAGCCGGTAAAGGAAAAGCAAACGAATATGTTGTTTTTTCAGCACATTACGATCACCTGGGTATAGGCAGGCCTGTTGAAAATGATAGCATTTACAATGGGGCAAACGATGATGCTGCCGGAACAACGGCTGTAATAATGCTGGCCAAATACTTCGAGCAATTGAAGAACAATGAGCGCACCTTGATATTTGTAGCATTCACAGCGGAAGAAACCGGTGGTTACGGATCTCAGTTTTTCTCCAAACAATTAGATCCAAAGCAGGTAATTGCAATGTTCAATATTGAAATGATTGGTACAGAATCCAAATGGGGCAAGAACTCTGCTTACATTACCGGGTACGATAAAACAGACATGGGAAAAATAATGCAGGAGAATCTAAAAGGCACTGAGTTTGCTTTTCATCCCGATCCGTATCCTGAGCAAGATTTGTTTTATCGTTCCGATAATGCAACACTGGCAAGGCTGGGAGTTGCAGCGCATACCATCTCCACATCAAAAATGGATAACGAACCTAATTACCACAAACCAAGTGATGAAATAGAAACATTGGATATGGAAAATATGGCCGCTATTATAAGAGCAATCGCTAAAAGTTCTGTGTCTATAATTAATGGAAAAACTACTCCAACACGTGTAAAAGTGGAAGATTTACGCTAAAGTAAATGCCGACTATGAATAAACTGGTGCTATGTATAATTATACTTTGCATCAGCATTTCCTCTTACCCGCAGCCTTTTAAAGACACCATTAATGAAGCTAATGTGCGGCGAATTATTACAATTCTTGCTTCCGACAGCCTAAAAGGCAGAGGAAATCATACAACCTCATTACATAAAGCCGCTGACTTTATTGCAAATGAATTTGCCGCAACAAAACTACAGTTCCATCCAGCATTCAAATCCTATTTTCAGCCGTTCATAACAACAAAAGTTGATGCAGCTAACGTAACAGATTCATCAGGAGGGTACAATCCAAAACATGTTTTACTAAATGTAATAGCAGTGCTTCCCGGCAAGTCTTTACCAAACGAAGCAATTATCTTTTCAGCTCATTATGATCATCTTGGTATGCAGGAATCTGAAGGGGAGAATATTTTCAATGGCGCAAATGATAATGCATCCGGAACAACTGCTTTATTAGTGTTAGCTAATTATTATGCATTGCGAAATGATAATGAACGAACACTTGTGTTTTGTGCCTTTGCAGGTGAAGAACTTGGCTTATATGGATCCGCGGCTTTTCTGAAATATATATTGCCTGATCAGGTAAAAGCAATGATAAATATAGAAATGATTGGAAGAAAGAATATAGCAGGTAAAAATGCATTTATCATCACAGGAGCACAGTTTTCTAACCTGGAAAACATTATTAGAAAAAATCTTAAACGCACAAAAATTCGGGTGTATAGCGAGAGAGATCACAGAAAAATGTTGTTTCAGCGCTCAGACAATTATTTGTTTGCAAGAGAGGGTATTCCTGCGCATACAATTATGAGCAGCGATGATGATGATGAATGTTATCATCAGCCATGCGATGAAGTAGAAAGGATAGATATACAGAATATGACAGAAATTATAAAAGCAATTGCTATTGCATGCAGAACTCTAATCAATGGCAGGGACACACCTTCCCGTATTTCAGCTAAACTGTGAGCTAAACATTTACCGGCACAGAATGCACAGCCGCGGCAATTTCTTTAATCAAGAAAGGATCTTTTTCAATAGCATTGCCAACTACAATTATATCAGCACCTGCTTTACAATTTAGG
>JBHENB010000049.1:623-15670 GCA_046262255.1 Chitinophagaceae bacterium | reverse complement strand
ATGATGCATTGTACGACTACCAAAATAAATTACAACACATTTTGGTGCGTCATGAACAAGGCGCCATTCATGCGGCACAGGCCTATGCCCGCACATCAGGCAAAACGGGTGTTGTATTTGCAACAAGCGGTCCCGGTGCTACAAATTTAGTTACAGGCTTGGCCGATGCATTAATTGACAGCACACCTGTAGTATGCATTACCGGGCAGGTTTATGCGCATTTACTAGGAACAGATGCGTTTCAGGAAGTAGATGTCATTAACATTACAACCCCAATTACCAAATGGAATTATCAGGTAACAGATGCCAAAGAAATTCCTGAAGTTTTAGCAAAAGCCTTTTTTATTGCCGGCAGCGGAAGACCCGGGCCTGTTCTTGTTGACATCACCAAAAATGCGCAACTGCAAAAATTTGACTTTCAGGAATACAAAAGATGTGAATTTATCCGCAGCTACAGACCTAAACCATTTGTGCGTGAAGAATACATTGAGGAGGCTGCACAATTAATTAATGCTGCAAAAAAGCCTTTTGTTGTTTTTGGCCAGGGAGTAATCTTAGGCAAAGCAGAAAATGAACTCAAACAATTTATTGAAAAAGCAAACATTCCTGCTGCATGGACAATTTTGGGTTTAAGTGCATTGCCAACCGCTCATCCGCTGAATGTGGGTATGTTGGGCATGCACGGAAATTATGCACCTAATGTGTTAACTAATGAATGCGATGTGTTGATTGCTGTGGGTATGCGTTTTGATGACCGTGTAACAGGTAAGCTGGATAAATATGCAACACAGGCCAGGATCATACACATGGACATTGACCCTGCAGAAATAGACAAAAATGTAAAAACAACTGTTGCTGTGTGGGGTAATTGTAAAGAAACATTACCACTGCTTACTGATCTGGTTACCAAAAAAGAGCATCCCCAATGGCTGCAAAAATTTAGAGACTTAGAACAGCAGGAAATTGAAGCATGCATAAATGAGGAGCTGCACCCGTCAACTGAAAAAATGACTATGGGCGAAGTCATCAATGTGCTGAATGAATTAACAAACGGAGATGCAGTACTTGTAACAGATGTGGGTCAGCACCAAATGGTAACCTGCCGGTACGCAAAATTCATCCGGTCAAACAGCAATATTACTTCGGGTGGATTAGGAACTATGGGTTTTGCATTGCCCGCTGCCATTGGTGCAAAGTATGGAGCACCTGATAGAACAGTCATTGCCATCATTGGCGATGGCGGTTTTCAAATGACCATTCAGGAATTAGGAACAATCATGCAAGACAATCTGGATGTAAAAATTATGATTTTAAATAACGAGTTTTTAGGAATGGTGCGTCAATGGCAGGAACTGTTTCATGAAAAGCGGTACTCTTTTGTAGATATTCAAAGCCCCGATTTTGTGCAGGTAGCAAAAGGCTATCGCATCCCGGGCAAAAGCATTTCAAAAAGAGAAGATCTAAAAAGCGCATTAACCGAAATGTTACAGCAGCCGGGTCCTTATTTGCTGGAAGTGATGGTAGGCAAGGAAAATAATGTTTTTCCAATGGTAGAAGCGGGAACAAGTGTTTCTGATATACGGTTGAGGTAAACGGCCCCCTGTCCCCCGAAGGGGGAACTTAGGTAGAGCATAGCTTATTTCAATCAGCAGTTCTTAATATTGAGGGTGATGATTATGCAGCCAACAGAAGTACCACTATGATACTTTTGTTGCCCGCCCGGATGAACCGTTCGGACGGGCGTCGCACACTTGTACAACAAAACACTGCTGAACAAATTAAAAGAATTGCTTCAAATTATTTAAGTTTCGAAAATGGGCAATGTAACATCAAAAGAAGATAGTACAAATCTAAGTTCCCCCTTCGGGGGACAGGGGGCCGGCAAGCAAGAATTTACCATAACCATTTATGCGGAAGACCAGGTAGGTGTGCTCAACCGGGTGGCTATCATTTTCTCCCGCAGAAAAATAAGCATGGAAAGTATAAATTCCTCCCCTTCTGAATCAAAAGATATTTATCGTTTTACAATTGTAGTTAATGAAACAGAGGATATGGTAATAAAGGTTGTGAGGCAAATTGAAAAGCAGGTGGAGGTTTTAAAAGTTTACTACAATACTGCAAATGAAATTGTGTGGCAGGAGCTTGCATTATATAAAGTATCAACCGAGGAAATAGCCGAGAAAGTGAGTGTTGAAAGACTTTTGCGGGAGTACGGGGCAAGGGCTGTTGTAATTCGAAAAGATTATACAGTATTTGAAACCACTGGACATAGAGAAGAAACAGACAGGCTGCTTAAGGTATTGGAGCCTTATGGATTAATTGAATTTGTACGCACTGCACGGATAGCTATAATTAAAGCCAGCAGCGGTTTTCATGATAAATTAAAAAAGTTTGAGCAGTTAGCTCCAAAATCGAAAGAGAATGAAAATAAGTATGTAAATGAAAATAAAATTTTAAATATGTAAAAATGCAGGGTAAAGAACAGAAAGTACAAGAGTGCCCTTCATCAAACCTGTCTGCCGACAGGCAGGCTCAGGATAAAACTTGCAACGAAAGTAATATAGTAGCACAACTGCTGAGTTACAAAATAAAAAACTTACAACCCCCTAACAATATAATTTAAAACTTACAACAGATGGCAAAATTAAATTTCGGTGGTGTAGAAGAAAATGTGGTAACACGTGAAGAGTTTCCACTTTCAAAAGCACAACAGATTTTAGAGAACGAAGTAGTGGCAGTGATTGGCTATGGTGTGCAGGGACCGGGACAAGCATTAAACCAAAGAGACAATGGCATAAATGTAATTGTGGGACAACGAAAAAATTCAAAGTCGTGGGAGAAAGCAATTCGTGATGGCTTTGTGCCCGGTGAAACGTTGTTTGAAATTGAAGAAGCATTGCAAAAAGGTACCATCATTTGCTATTTGTTAAGCGATGCAGCGCAAATACAATTGTGGCCCACAGTAAAAAAATATTTAACACCCGGTAAAGCCTTATACTTTTCTCATGGCTTTGGTATTACTTATAGTGATCAAACAGGCATCATACCGCCGTCAGATGTGGATGTTTTTTTAGTTGCACCAAAAGGTTCCGGCACATCGCTGCGCCGTATGTTTTTGCAGCAACGAGGTTTAAATAGCAGCTATGCTATTCACCAGGATGCAACAGGCCGTGCATTTGAACGTGTGGCTGCTCTTGGGATCGCCATTGGTAGTGGTTATTTATTTGAAACCGATTTTAAAAAAGAAGTGTACTCCGATCTTACAGGTGAAAGAGGCACATTGATGGGCGCCATACAAGGAATTTTTGCTGCTCAATATGAAGTGTTGCGGGCAAAAGGTCATTCCCCATCTGAAGCATTCAATGAAACAGTGGAAGAACTAACGCAGTCCTTAATGCCACTTGTTGCTGAAAATGGCATGGATTGGATGTATGCAAATTGTTCCACCACAGCACAGCGTGGAGCATTGGATTGGTGGAAAAAATTCCGGGATGTGACATTGCCGGTCTTTAATGAATTATATGAAAGTGTGGCTGCAGGTAAAGAAGCAGCCCGTTCCATAGAAAGCAACAGTAAATCAGATTACAGGGAAAAATTGGAACAGGAGCTAAAAGAATTAAGAGAAAGTGAATTATGGCAAAGCGGTAAAACCGTGAGAAGCTTGCGACCGGAAAATCAACCCCCAACCCCTAAAGGGGAGATCGAGAAGAAACCATCTAAATTAGAGACAGTTTAATTTTTGTATGAGTGAGGTAATACCAGATGTAAGCCTAGCTTCAGTGCTCCCCTTTAGGGATTGGGGGCTCAACTTTCAACAGGCTGTAGAAAGATTACGGCCGGTGGTAAATAAAACACCATTGGCTTATAATTACAACTTGTCTAAAAAATACAATTGTACTGTTTATTTAAAAAGAGAAGATTTACAGGTAGTTCGTTCCTACAAGCTCCGGGGAGCTTACAATATGATAAGCAGCCTGCCTGAGGAAAAATTGAAGCGTGGTGTAGTTTGCGCAAGTGCAGGCAATCATGCACAGGGTGTGGCTTATAGCTGTAAAAAATTAGGTGTAAAAGGTTTTGTTTTTATGCCCATTATAACACCGCAACAAAAAGTACATCAGACAAAAATATTCGGAGAAGATTTTATAGAAATTAAACTATTTAGTGATTCTTATGATGATTGTGCAGTGGCTGCTAAACAATTTGCAGATGAAAACGACATGACTTATGTTCATCCTTTTGATGATTATAAAATTATTGAAGGACAGGCTACCATTGGTGTAGAGGTCTTACAAGATGAGCCTGAAATTGATTACTTATTTGTACCTGTTGGCGGTGGTGGCTTATGTGCAGGAGTTGGCTCGTATTTTAAAGCATTTTCACCCAAAACAAAAATTATTGGTGTGGAACCGCAAGGTGCCCCTTCAATGAAGGCAGCACTGCAGGCAGGACATCCTGTTGCTTTACAGGATATTGAATATTTTGTTGATGGCGCTTCGGTGAAAAAGGTGGGAGAGTTAACTTTTTCAATTTGCAAAGACGTGTTGGAGGATATTCATCTGGTGCCTGAAGGTAAAGTGTGTTCCACCATATTAAAATTATACAACGAAGAGGCTCTCATAGTAGAACCTGCAGGTGCTTTGTCAGTTGCCGCCCTGGATGATTATGCAGAGGAAATAAAAAACAAAAACATTGTCTGCATTGTAAGCGGAGGAAATAATGATATTGACAGGATGCAGGAAATAAAAGAACGATCGTTGCTGTATGAAGGATTAAAGCACTATTTTCTTATTCGCTTTGCACAGCGGCCTGGTGCATTAAAGGAATTTGTTAATCATGTATTGGGACCAAACGATGATATTACGAGATTTGAATACATGCAAAAACATAATAAGGAAACTGCTCCTGCATTGGTAGGTATACAATTGAAGTTAAAGCATGATTATATAATATTGCTGCAAAACATGAACAAGTATCATATAAATTATACAGAGCTGAAAAATGATGATAATTTATTTGGGTATTTAGTGTAGGAATAGGAGTAAATCCATTGGGCAAGCACCCAGCCTGCCTGTTAAAGACTAACTTTCAGGTACAATTACAGTATTAATATGAGACCAATAACAACTGCGAAAAAATTACCTGCCACCATTCCTGTAAAAATCAAGAATTTTTGTCCGAAGTATGTAATCGTATTTCGCAGCAACTAAATTGATATTTGCTCTGTCCAAATTATTCTTTGCAATTAAATAATCCACTGAATTTCCTACACCTGCATTAAAACGAACTTCTGCCGCCCTGAAAGATTCTGCATAAGCATTTACCTGCTCCAACAAAACTTTATAGCGCTCCCATGCATTACTCATATTCAAATATGCCTGGTCGATCTCCTGTCTTAACTGAAGCCTGGTATTTTCCTCCACCAGTTCGTTATCTTTTACACCAATTGCAGCCAGTTTAATCCGGTTCCTTACCTGAAAAGAATTAAATATCGGAATACTAAGAGCGACACCGATATTGGAAAAAACATTCTTCTTTAACTGGTTATTATAGCCAATCTTCTCTGAGTTGAAATTTTGCTGCTTTACCATTACCGGAACCTGAACACCGTTAACCACTACATAGTTAGTTGAGGCAATATCTGTTGTATTAACCAATATTTCTCTTCGTGCAAGGCTGGAGTAATTACTATTTAACCCGCCATTTAAAGACAGTGTTGGAAACAATTCACTTCTTGCTGCCTTCAATGCTGCTTCTGAGCTTTTTGTACGAAGCTGCGCAGCTTTTACAGCCGATAGTTGCTCTATTGCCTTATTGTAAATCTCATCTGCTGTTGCAGCATATTTTGATAATAATTCCTCCACACTAACTCTCTCCAACTCTGCAGCGGGGTTGTATGGAACATTCATCAATTGAAAGAGAAACAATTTAGAGGATTCTACCGCATTTTTATTATCCACAAGGCTTACTTCATCTGTTTTTTGTTGTGCCCTTAAATCATAAAGCAAATTCGGAGTAATAGCTCCTTCCCTGTTCAATATCTCCAGCCGTAGAATTTGTTTTTGTGATACTTCCACATGCCTTTTAGAAAGCTCAACAAGGTCTTCATTACTTAAAACCTGCAGGTATGCAAGTATTACATCAAGCGTTAAATTCTCTTTTTCCAGCTGCAGTTCCATTTTTGTAGCATCGTAGGCATACGCATTTCGCCGAATGTTGTTACGAAGACCAAATCCATTAAATAAAACTACTCCGCTGCCAACTCCATAATTGGCATAATTAATTTTTTGGTTCACGTATGCATTAGTGAATGGATCAATACTTCTTCCTTTATTGATGCCATGGTTGACGTTTGCATTCAGTGACGGAAACAGGTTTGTTTTGGATTGCTTGTAATTAACTTCAGCAGCCTCCACCTGTAAGGCCCGTTGCCGCACCAGTATATTATTATTAATTGCGGTTTCTATTGCTTCCTGTAGAGTTATTTTTTTTGATTGCCCAAAAGCAATTGCATTACTGATTAAAAAAATAAAAAAAATTATACTGCACTTCATATCTTCTCCTTTTTAAAATGTTGTATTTGCCCGTCGAGCAATTCAATTACACGTTGCCCATACGCTGCATTTTTTTCTGAATGTGTTACCTGTATGATAGTAACGCCTTCTTGTTTATTCAGGTTTTGAAAAATATCCATTATTTCCTCCCCTTGTTTTGAATTCAGATTACCCGTTGGTTCATCTGCCAATAGCAACTTTGGTTTTGCAATCAGTGCCCGCACTATTCCAACCAACTGTTGCTGGCCGCCGGAAAGCTGTGTCGGAAAAAGATCTTTTTTACCCACTATATTGAAACGGTCCAGCATATCAGTAACCATTGCTTTCCTTTCAGAACTCCTTACATCCTGGTATAAAAGAGGTGTTTCAATGTTTTCATACACAGTTAGTTCATCAATTAGGTGGTAAGACTGAAAAACAAAGCCAATATGCTGTTTGTACAGTTGTGACCTTTGCTTTTCTTTCATGTTAAAAACATCGTTTCCTAAAAACAAATATTTTCCTTCGTTAGCGGCATCCAGCATACCTATTACATTCAGCAAGGTTGATTTACCCGAACCTGAAGGCCCCATGATGGATACAAACTCACCTTCATTTATAGAAAGATTAATATCTTTTAAAATAAAGGTTCTTTGACCACCTGCCTGGTACCATTTAAAAATGTGTTGTAGTTCTATCATTTAATAATTCATTTATTCAGTTCTTAAACTTTTTACAGGGTTTGCCGATGCTGTTTTTATGGCTTGTAAACTAATAGTGAGGAATGCAATAGTTAATGTAACCAGTCCGGCTACAGCAAATACCCACCATTGAATACTTATCCTGTAACTAAAAGTTTGCAACCACTTATTGAGTGCATATAAAGCAATAGGAACAGAAATAACTAAGGCTATTAACACAAGTTTTAAAAAATCTTTTGAAACCAGAGAAAGAATGTCAGGGATACTCGCGCCAAGTATTTTCCGGATGCCAATTTCCGAAACCATCCGCTTTTAAACCCGGCGGAAAGCCTGCCTTTCAAAACAGCAATGGGTTGAAAAGAAGAAAGATAAAATGCCGGATAGATTCCTGCCAATAAGCCAACAATTAATACCAGCAAAATCAAAGAAGGAATTAACCATGGTTTAGAAAATAATCCTAATACCATTTCTTTTCCTGATAGCTGATTAAAATAAGGTAAAAATAACTGGGCTAATGCAATTGCTAACATCAATGAAATAAAGCTGATGAGAATTGACTCAGCTAAAAATTGTGATACAAGATTTTTCTTTGCTGAACCTAAAACTTTTCTCACTCCCACTTCTTTTGCCCTGTTTGATGAACGGGCAGTAGAAAGGTTCATAAAGTTTACACATGCAATTAATAATATAAAAATTGCAATGGCAGAAAAGATGTAGACATATTGCATATTTCCATTAGCACCAAGCTCAGCTACTTTATCAGAGTGCAGATGAATTTGTGTAAGCGGCATTAAACTATATTTTACATAGCTGCCATTCTTTTTAAGTTCTTCCAAATTTGCATTAAGCAATGTTTGCGCCTGTGGGCCAACATATTTATTTATAAGCTCATCAAATTGATCCGTTAATTTTTTTGGATCAGAACCTTCTTTGAGTACGATATAGGTGTTGAAATTATTGCTTAGCCAATTTCCCTGGCGGCTTTCATCAGTTTTAAGAGGAACAAAAAAATCAAAATTAAAATGTGATTGAGTGGGAATGGTTTTTATTACACCCGAAACTTTGTAAGTAGTTGTATCATTTATCAACAACGTTTTCCCCACAGCATCAGTTGTACTAAAATATTTTTCTGCAACTTTTTCTGTTATTACTATTGAAGTGGGATCGGCAAGCGCCGTTTTAGCATCACCTGCCACAAGGGGCAAAGTAAAAACATCAAACAATGTAGAATCAACATGAATCACTTTGTTTTCCTGAACATTCTCATTATCTTTTTTTACACGAAAGCCGCCATAATCTCTAAAGCGAACATATTGCTCTACCTGGGGGAAATCTTTTATTAATGTGGGTCCCATAGGGTCGGGGGCAACAGCTAAAATAAAATGAGTGCCTCCAAAATTTATATCTCCATCCACCCTGTAAATCCTGTTAGCTTTTTTATTGAATTTATCATAGCTCAATTCATCCATTACAAAAACTATGATCAACAGGCAGGTAGCAATTCCAACTGCTAATCCAAAAATATTTATTGCAGAAAAACCTTTGTGCTTCCACAAGTTTCTAAGAGCGACTTTTAAATAATTTTTTATCATAATAAATTTTTTATTCTTTTCTTAAACTAATCACTCTGTTCGTAAGTTCTTAACTGGGTTTGTAAGCGCTGCATTTACTGATTGAAAACTGATTGTTACCAGTGCAATCAATAAGGCTAAGCCGCCTGCAATTAAAAATATCCACCACGACATATCAATACGATAAGCAAAATCCTGTAACCACTTACTCATTGCCCACCACGCTACAGGAAAACTAATTACTGAAGCAATAGCAACCAGCTTCAAAAAATCCTTTGATAGCATGTTAACAATATTGCCGGCGCTGGCGCCGAGTACTTTACGGATGCTGATTTCCCTTGTCCGCTGATTTGTTGTATATGCCACTAACCCTAATAATCCTATACTTGCAATAAAAATGGCAAGAGAAGAAAAAATGGTAAATATTCTTTGTGTTCTTTGTTCAGTAAGATATTGAGCGGCAATTGCCTGATCAAAAAAAGTATAATGGAAGGGTTTGTTTTGAACAAATTTTTTCCATTTATTTTCTATACTGCTTACTGCCGATTTAAAATTATCAGCCTTGATGCGTACTGCGTATATGTTTGCCGCATTATTAAATTTTGCGGAATTGATAAATATCAGCGGCGCAATTTTTTGATGCAAGGATTGAAAATGGAAATCTTTAATAACGCCAGCAACAGTATAAACATGAGGTGTGCTATCCGGTGCATTAAAAATATCATCAGGACTGGTTAACCGTGCACCAATTGGATTAGTGAGCCCAAGTTCCGATACAGCTTTTTCATTTAACACCAGAGAGAGGCTGTCGGTGCCAAATGTTTTAGAAAAAAATCTTCCTTGTATTAGCTTCAGATCAAGTGTTTTAGCAAAATTTTCGTCTACTATAATTCCTCTTCCCGTCAATGATTCTTTCGAAGCTTCTTTCTTAAATGAGACACCGAAAAAATTTTCTGTTCCGGGCATAGTTGTAGTGCCGCTGACTATTTCCACACCCGGAATTTTCATCAGTTCCGTTTTAAATGTTTCTGTCTGCTGTTGTAGCAAGTCGGCTCTTTCAACAATAATAATTTGATCTTTTTTGAAACCAAGCTTGCCGCTAAGCATATATTTCATTTGCTGGCTTACAATAATTGCAGAGATGATGAGAATGACTGAAATAGCAAACTGAAAGACTACCAATCCATTGCGAAGCAGCAACCCATATCTGTTTGACGTAAATCTTCCTTTCAAAACCAGAATGGGCCTGAATGAAGACAGAACAAAAGCAGGATAAAGACCTGCGATTATACCAACTATAATTGCAAAAAGTGCAAGCAGTAGCATTCGGGCTGGCTGTATAAAAGATGTGAATGTTAAGCTTTTGCCTGAAAGCTGGTTAAACAGTGGAAGGAAAATAAATATCAATCCAATAGCTAAGAACAATGCAGTTATAGAAATGAGGACTGACTCAACAAGAAATTGAGCGATCAGTGACCTTTTATCCGACCCAAATGTTTTTCTTATACCAACTTCTTTTGCTCTTTCAACTGAACGGGCTGTAGAAAGGTTGATGAAGTTGATGCAGGCAAGAAATAAAATAAATACAGCAATTACACTGAAAATATATACTGAGGTTATACTTCCGTTAACACTAAGCTCACCTTCCAGGTCAGATATCAGGTGAATTTTTTTTAGTGGTTGCAAATAATAATTATATCCATTCCCCGCGGCTTTGAAATCCTTATAGCTTTGCCCGAAATTTCGTTCAATTTCGCCGGCAACATATTTCTCAACAATTACAGGAAGTTTAGCTTCTAAATTTTTTGAAGATGCATTAGGAGATAGCAGTAAATAAGTATGTGCCGCAAAATTGATATAGTTGGGCTGCCGTATAAAAGGAAAACTGGTTGCTGATATTAAAATATTAAACGAGAAATGAGAATTTTCCGGCCAGTCCTTACACACAGCTGTAATCATAAATGTATTATTCTCATCTGCATCAGTTTGAAATTGCTTTCCCATTGCACCTTGCGCAGAACCATACATTTGTATTGCTATAGATTCACTTAACACTGCAGAATTAGGCTGCATTAATGCCGTAGCAGGATTACCATTTACAAAATCGCCTGTAAAAACACGAAAAAAATTTGAATCTGCTGCCAGCACCTTTTTCTCTTCAAAAACCTTGTCGCCAACACGCATAAAGAAATTAAAGTTGCCGCCAAAATTGAATAAGCGGGTTGATTCTATAACTTCCGGATATTCTTTTTGAATAGATTCACCAATGGATTGCGGAATAAAAGAATAAGAAGTAGAACGTTCGGGGTATAATCTTTCCAAGACAACACGGTAAATTCTGTCACTCTCTTTATGGTGTTTGTCATAACCAAGTTCGCTTTGTATAAATAGAATAATAAGTAAACAAACTGCTATCCCTGTAGCCAGTCCCAAAATATTTATCAAGCTATATCCCTTGCGTTTCATTAAGTTCCTAACCGCTATTTTTAAATAATTTTTGAACATGATACGAGTTTTATTCAGTTCTTAAATTTTTCACCGGATTAGCCACTGCTGCTTTTATTGCCTGGAAACTTATAGTGAGTAAGGCAATCAGTAAAGCACACACACCTGCAATTACAAATACCATCCAATGAATGTTTATTCGGTAAGCAAAGTCCTGCAGCCAATTATTCATTGCCCACCATGCAAGGGGAAAAGCAATGACAAATGATACCAGAACTAACCGTAAAAAATCTTTAGTAAGTAAAGTGGTAATTCTACTCACGGATGCGCCCAATACTTTGCGGATGCCGATCTCTTTTGTTCTTCTTTCAGCAGTATAAGCCGCTAAGCCAAACAGCCCGAGACAAGAGATAAAGATGGACAAGAACGCAAATATGCGTGAGAGCTTGCCAATCATATTTTCACTCTTGAATATCTTATCAAATTCATCATCTACAAAAATGTAATCAAAAGGATATGCTGGATTATTTCTTTTAATGATGCTTTCAATTTTGGAGAGTGTTTGCTCCGTGCTTTGTTTTGGTTTCAGGCGGACATACATATAGCCGAAATATTCAGGATAGCACAGGAACACAACGGGATTACTTTTACCATACATATCTCCAAACACAAAATCTTTCACTACTCCCGCTATTGTGTACTTGATGGAATCTTGAGTAAGAATACTGCCAACAATGTTTTTCTTGCCGATTGTTTTTGCAAGTGTTTCGTTGATGATCACACTCGAACTATCCTGCTTTGCATCCGGATAAAAGTCCCTCCCCTCTATGAGCTTCAAACCCATTGTACTGATGTATTCCGGACTTATCCAATCCTGGGTTATTAAATACTTACTGGAAGGTTCTTTGCCATCCCAGGAAAAAGCATCCGTTTGGCTGCCCATGTACAGCATGTTCAGGTTGGAGAGTGCAGCGTTTTCGACAGCTCCTGTTGCTAGTAAATCATGCTTAATGACTGAAAAGTTTTTCTGCATATCGCCACGCAAACCAGTTTGTATAAGATTGGCTTTATTATAGCCTAGCTCCCGGCCTTTTATATGTTGTACTTGCTGGTAAATGATGATGGTGCAGATGATCAGGATAATTGAAATACTAAATTGAACCACTACTAATACTTTCCTGATTACAGCAGCCGCACTTCCTTTGGACATCAATCCTTTTAAAACAGAAGTTGGACTAAACGATGAAAGATAAACAGATGGATAACTGCCGGCGACCAATCCACACAATAAGGCAATCACCAACAGAGCAACGCTGTGCACAGGATTATCCAGTGCCAAATGCAACTTTTTATCAACTAACGAATTAAAACCTTGTAATACAAAATAGATAATGCCAACTGCTATCAGTACAGCAATCAAAGACATTAATAATGCTTCGCCGGTAAATTGAAGAATCAACATGCGCTTGGCTGCACCAAGCACCTTACGTACGCCAACTTCTCTTGCTCGTTTTTCAGAACGGGCAGTGGCAAGATTCATGAAATTGATGCAGGCAATGAGTAGTATAATCCATGCGATGGTGCTGAATAGTTTTACGTATTGAATGCGACCACCTGCTTGTTTACCATTTTCAAATTTGCTGCGCAACCGCCAGTGGTTCATCGAAAACAGGAATGGGCGGCCAGTGACTGAACTATCTTTTGATTGCAGGTATCCCTGAAATTTTTGATTGAAGGCATCCACATTTGCAGTTGGTTTTAATTCTACAAAAGTTTGAATACCATTGTTGCCCCACTCCTGCAGCCATGCATTTTGATCTTCATAGTTTTTAAACGGCGCAACCCAATCAAATTTTACAGAAGAATTTTCAGGTAAATCTTTTACAACGCCTGTAATTACATATTCAGCTTTGTTATCAATTTTGAGTGTTTTACCAATTGCATTTCTTTCATCTCCAAAAAAGGTTTTTGCCATTTTTTCTGAAATGACTAACGTATGTAACTGGTCGAAAGCTCTTTCTTTCTTGCCCAGAGTAAATGGTACTGTAAACATGCTGAACAGAGATGAGTCAGCATAATATCCCCTCTCATAAATTGCCTTATCTCCCAACGCAAATAATGTGAACTGCTGCCCTGACAACCTGCAGGTATTGGCTACTTCCGGCATTTCATCTCTCATGCCTTGGGCCAGTATACCCGGAGTGGCTGCAAAGGTCGAAGTCTTTCCTTCATAGGTTTGATTGTTCATCACCCGGTAGAGTTGGTTGCGCCTGGTATTGTGGTGGTCATAGGTCAGCTCATCTTCTACCCAAAGAAAAATTAACCCTGCACAGGCAATGCCCACAGATAATCCCAGTACATTTAGAAAACTATAGGTTTTATTTCTCCAGAGATTTCGCAATGCTGTTTTTAGATAATTCTTAAGCATAGAAGAAGTTTATTCTGTTCTTAAATTCTTTACCGGATTAGCAACCGCAGCTTTAATTGCCTGAAAACTTATAGTGATTAAAGCAATAACTACTGCAAATAGCCCTGCCAATGCAAATACCCACCAGCTTATACTTATTCTGTATGCAAAATTCTCCAGCCATTTATGCATGAAATACCAGGCAATTGGGGAAGCAACAATAAGTGCAAGAAGTATTAGTTTCAAAAAATCTTTCGATAACAAACCAACGATATTTGATACAGTGGCGCCAAGCACCTTCCTAATCCCAATCTCTTTCGTTTTACGAACAACGACGAAAGCAATCAATCCCCACAAGCCAATGCAACAAATAAAAATGGAGATAGCTGAAAAAGCTTTGAACAAATTGTAATCCATTTTCTCCTGTTCATATCTTTCTGCCAATGCTTCATCAATAAATTTTACCTGGTACACGTCATCAGGATAAACTTTTCTCCATGTAGATTCAATCTTTGCCAAAGATTGTTTCAGATTTGCCGGATCGAGACGAATGGCTGCTGCGTAATACCACACAGGAAAAGGCATTAACCCTACAGGCTTAATTGCTTCATGAAGTGTATTAGTATGAAAGTCCTTTGTAACACCCACTATTACAGGGTTGTAATCATTAATACCAATCTTTATTTTTTTGCCGATTACGTCTGCAGCATTTTTATAACCCAATGTTTTTACGGTAGTTTCATTTACTACTATAGCTGAGCCTTTATTTTGTATTTCTCCAGGTAAGAACCACCTTCCTGCTGTTAATTGAAGATTATAAGTCTGTAAATAGTTTTCATCGCATGGCATTATCTTAATACTATATTCAACGTTAGCAGAAAGTTCAGGAGCTTGCATATTAGTATTTACATCGTTATTAGAAACAGGAGCTCCCAAACAAAACGAAATATTTTTTATTCCTGTCTCATTCTGTAACTGCGCCTTCAAACTTTGCCTGCGTACACTATCACTTTCGGGCAGTGCCACTTCCACTACAGCATCTTTATTAAACCCTAATGACTTACTTGTAAAATATTTTACCTGCGTAGCTATTACAATAGTGCAAATAATGAGTGCAATAGAAGTTGTGAATTGAAACACTACTAATCCTTTGCGCAATAAAGTGGATGTTTTACCGGGCATTGCTAATTGATTTTTCAGAGTTGCAATTGGATTAAACCCTGATAATACAAGGGCCGGATATGCACCGGATATAATGCTAATGATGATAATAAATACAAGAGCTATCAGTACAAATTGCAGGTTCAGCAAGTTTGTTATGCTGATAGATTTCTCAAGCCAATGATTAATAGTTGGAAGCATCAAATAAGCTATCAGCCAACCAATTATAGTA
>JBHENB010000049.1:0-606 GCA_046262255.1 Chitinophagaceae bacterium | reverse complement strand
GGATTTTGACGCACCAATTGTCTTACGGATTCCCACCTCCTTAGATTTGGTAAAAACCAATGAAGTAGAAAGGTTGATATAGTTAACACATGCAATAAGTGTGATAAATGCGCCGAGAAGTAATAGCATTTTCAAGTACTGTTCACTTACTGTATAATTTGGATTAGAAGTTTCGTATTTGGGATCGAAATGAATTGAAGAAACAGGCTGTAATAAAAACTTTTCTTTCTTATCTATATCATTCTTTGCGTTTTTTTGAATAACAGCACTCAATGCCTGGTCCTGCATTTTTATATAGCAATAGCCGCTGCTTCTGAAGCCCCAATAGTTCACATCCAGCCCAGCCATTAAATCTTTGTTGCTCAATGTTGAAAAAGAAATAAACAGATTGGCAGGCAAATGAGTTGTTGCGGGAATATCCTTCACTATCCCGGATACTTCTATATCTACTTTATTGTCTAACCTGAATAGTTTACCAATTGGATCTTCATTTCCGTAATACCGCTTTGCAGTACTTTCTGTAAGAATTGCTTTATTTGGATCTCTTAGGGCTTTTTCAGGATTTCCTTTTATCCAAAAATTTTTTATTTGACGAAAATCCATCAC
>JBHENB010000048.1:0-15899 GCA_046262255.1 Chitinophagaceae bacterium | reverse complement strand
CGGCGGTTATGCAGTTGAGGATGTGGAATGGTTAAACCGGGTTCGGAAAGTACTTCCCCGTTAAACAACAAAATATCAATATCAATTGTTCTTGGACCATATTTGTTTTCCCTTGTCCGGCCCATACTTTCTTCGATGCCCAGGATGCACTGTAGCAGTTGCGCAGCATCCAAAACTGTTTCAATTTTAAGTGCCTGGTTTAAAAATAAAGGTTGGTTCTGCATGCCCCATGCTTCTGTTTCATATATTGCTGATTCCTGAACTAAATTCCCGCAATTATGTGAAATCTTATTTTTTGCCTGTTTTAGATTATCTTCCCTGTCGCCGATATTTCCTCCTGTTAGTAAATAAACACCATTCATAATAACCATTTTTAAATAGGGTCAAATATCTTTTATTTTTGACCACTGTAAATTAATCCTCATGAGAAGTTTCTTTAAAATGTTCTTTGCCTCTTTCCTGGCTATGGCTATATTTTTTATTGTTGCATTTTTTTTACTTTTTGCATTAATAGGCACCGTAGCATCAAAAGACAAACCAGACTTACCCGATAAATCCGTATTAGTGTTGAATTTAGGCCAGCACTTCAGGGAGCGGCTACAGGAAAATCCACTCGCCGTTTTCTCCAATAAAGAAACGGAGATCCCGGGTTTATATGATGTGGTTAGATTATTGAACCATGCAAAGGAAGATGATAAAGTTGAAGGAATACTGGTGCAAGCTGATCAAAATAACAATGGTCTTGCTGCAAGCGATGAGCTTAGAAATGCATTACTTGATTTTAAAGCATCAGGAAAATTTATTATTGCACACGGTGATGTGATGTCTCAGGGTGCGTATTTTGTTGCGAGTGCTGCTCATAAAGTGTATATAAATCCTACGGGGGCTTTGGACTGGAGCGGCTTTAATGTGGACCTCGCTTTTGTAAAAGGCACTCTGGATAAAATGGAAATTCAGCCGCAAATTTTTTATGCGGGTAAATTTAAAAGCGCCACCGAGCCTTTTCGTACAACCGAAATGACAGTTGAAAACGAGATGCAAACAAAGGATTGGTTAGGCGATTTGTACAACTACTTTTTGATGCGAACATCACAGGTGCGTAAAATGGACACTGCTACACTACATGCACTCGCAAACAGCGGAGCCATTCAAAATGCTTCCGATGCTTTGCGGCATAAACTAGTAGATGGTGTAAAGTATGATGATGAAATTAAAGATGAAATTAAAGGCAGGCTGAAAATAGATAAATATGACAAAATGAGCCTTGTGTCCATTAACACCTATGCTGAAGCAGCAAACTTCCGGCGGAGCGGCAGCTCAAGAATTGCTGTTATCTATGCAGAAGGCGCCATAGTTGACGGCAAAGGAAGCAGTGAAACCATAGGAAGTGATGATTTTGTAAAACATGTACGTAAGGCAAGATTAGATAAGTCTATAAAAGCAATAGTTTTTCGTATTAATTCAGGTGGTGGGAGTGCCCTGGCCAGCGAAAACATCTGGCGTGAATTAACGTTAGCAAAAAAGGAAAAGCCGGTAGTAGTGAGCTTTGGAGACGTGGCTGCATCTGGTGGTTATTACATTGGGGCGGCTGCAGATAGTATTTTTTCAAATTCCAATACTATTACCGGTTCCATTGGTGTGTTTGGAATTATACCAAACATGCAGGGATTTTTTAAGAACAAATTAGGAGTAACGTTTGATGGAGTAAAAACGGCTACTTATGCAGATGCGGGGGTAATTTACCGTCCGTTGAATGAAGCAGAAAAGAAAATTATACAGCAATCAGTAGATAAAATTTACCTGCAGTTCAAGCAACGTGTAGCGCAGGGCAGAAAAAAAGACATAAATTATATTGACAGCATTGCACAGGGAAGAGTTTGGAGCGGTGAGGATGCCATGAAAATTGGTCTCGTGGATAAAATAGGTGGTTTGCAAAGCGCTGTAGATTGTGCGGTTCGTATGGCAAAGCTGGAAGATTACCGCATTCGTGAATACCCTGAAAAGGAAAATTGGTTGAACAATTTATTAGGCCGAACCAAAAGCGATCCTGTTGTAAAAATAAAGGAACAGCTTGGTGATGAATATTTTAGGGTTTACCATCAGATGATGCAGGTAAAAGAAATGTGTGGATCTATTCAAACCCGATTGCCATTTGAGTTCTTTATTAGCAAGTAAAAAATCAAATTAAACACCTGAACCAGCTTACCTACATTTGCTGCCGAAATACCAAACTTGAAAGAATATAATCAGCTGCAAGCTATGCTGGCTATTACAAAAGGCAGCCTTCGTGCTATTTTACGGAGCCCTTCTGCTATTGTATTCAGTATATTTTTCCCGTTGATTTTTATACTTGTTTTTGGTTTTATTGGCAGTGGCGGCGGCCCTTCATATAAAATTGTGCTGGATGTTAACAGTGATTCCTCTAATGCAATTATTGATTCACTTAAAAACATCAAAAATGTAAAATTTGTTTCTTTTCATGATAAAACGCAGGTAGAATCTGACCTGGTAAAAGGAAGAATCACTGGAATTCTGAAAATTGAAAAATCAAACTTATCACATGCAAATTTTCAATACCTCGTACGTTTTAGATCCACCACGGCCAGTGCAGATAAGGTTTTTACATTCCTGCCATTGTTGGAGAATATTGTGAATAAAATAGACAAGGCCACTTTCAGAGAACAACAAACAATTGCTCAAATAGCTCCGGAAATACGCACTGTTAGAAAATACAGGACCATTGATTTTATTTTACCGGGCCAGCTAGGTTTTTCGTTGTTAAGTGCAGGAATCTTTGGAGTGGCCTTTCTTTTCTTCAGCCTGCGTCAGCAACTGGTGTTGAAACGTTTTTATGCTACTCCAATCAGGCGTAGTTATATTGTTCTGGGGGAAGGCCTCAGCCGAGTAATATTTCAATTATTAACTGCTGTTATCATTATAGGTATTGGATATTTTTTATTTCATTTTACACTCATAAACGGGTGGCTCACTTTTTTTGAAATAATGATTCTTTGCCTTATTGCATTATTGGTATTTATGGGTTTTGGATTTATCATTAGTGGTCTTGCAAAAAATGAAAGTGCTATTCCTCCTTTTGCGAACCTTATTACTATGCCACAGTTTTTACTCGCAGGAACTTTTTTTCCCATAGATGTCTTTCCGGTCTGGTTGCAGCCCATCAGTCGGGCTCTCCCACTGACCTATTTTAATGATGCAATGAGGAAGATTTCATTTGAAGGCGCACATTTAAACGATTGCTGGCTGCAGATAGGTATTTTACTTGCATGGGGTATTGTTGCTTATGCTATTGCAATAAAAGTATTCAGGTGGGAATGAAGTTTGGCTCAGATTTCAAAGTATGTAGTTCATATTCCATTGTTTATTCAACCATTGAACTTACCCCCTGCTTAAAAAAAATCAACTTATTAACCTATAACCATATCAATTTTAGAACAATAACAATTCATGCGTTTTATAAAACTCTTTCTACTAAGTATTATGGTGTTCTTTATCATCCTCACCTGTATTTCTTTGCTAATTCCATCTCATATACGTATTGCAAAGGCAACAGACATCAATGCATCTGCAGATAAAGTTTTCTCATTTATTAAAGACACAACAAAATGGAGCATTTGGCATCCTACTTATGGACCTGCTAACTCTTCTGCTTCGCTTTCAAACAGAACCACTCAATTGAAAATTATAAAGAATACAGATTCCACTTTTATCTTAAATTTTGAAGCCGGAAAAAGGACAGTCGCAAATAGTTGGCAGGTGTACCAGTTCCCACAAAACCGCTCTTTAACCCTACAGTGGTATATGGATTTTAAGCTTAGATGGTATCCGTGGGAAAAATTCAGTTCTTTGCTTTTTAAAAAAACTTATGGCGCTATGATGGAACAGGGTTTGGAGAACATTAAGAAAGTTTCAGAAGAATAAATTTGAATTACAAGAGCAATTACACTAAATTGGGCAGCAATTTTTCTCAACAACCTAAAACTGCTATAATGCCAAACGTTATTTCATTAGATGTGCACAAATGCTTCAAATTATTTTTAACCATTGGGGTTCAGTTGGTTGCTATTTGTGTACTTGCACAAGTACGTATCAGTGGTAAAGTGTCTGATGCAGAAGGAAGAGGAATTCCTTCTATTTCTGTAACCGTCAGAAATACAACATTAGGAACAACAACCGATATAAATGGAAATTACCAGATTACAGGAGATTTAAGGCCTGGCAATTATACCTTAGAATTTTCGGGTGTAGGTTATAAGACCAGTGAACAGAGTGTAACAATAACTACAGAATCTAGTTACAATCTGAATTCATCATTAAGTTCTGATGCATTAGGTTTGGATGAAGTTGTTGTTACCGGCACCCTGGGACGAACCTCGAAAAGACAATTAGGTAATTCTATTTCTACCATCAACTCAAGCCAGTTACAAAATACCGGCGCATCTAATTTAAGTGCTATGATGAACGGCCGTGTAATGGGTGCCCAGGTCACTCAAAACTCCGGCGACCCTGCAGGTGGTATATCAGTGAGGTTACGAGGTGTGGGATCTATATTTGGTTCATCTGAACCATTATATATTGTTGATGGAGTTATTGTAGACAACAGTTCAGCAAACGTAATCAATCTTAGTGCAGATGCACAAGGTGCCAGAATACAGTCAGGAACAAACCGGTTAGTAGACATAAATCCAAATGATATTGAGCGAATTGAGGTAATTAATGGAGCTGCTGCAGCTGCTATATATGGGTCAAGAGCTTCCAATGGTGTTGTGCAAATATTTACAAAAAGAGGTAAAGGTGGAGCTCCTAAAGTATCATTCACAGCAAGTGTGCAGCATAATTCACTTCGCAAAAGATGGGAAATGAATGACTATCCTTTTAGATTTGGCGTACAACAACACCCGAGATTGTTTGCTGCCGGTGACAGATTAACTACAATAGCTAATTTGCGTCCGAATCAGGCTACGGTTCCGGGAACAGGTCCGGCGGCATTAGGCGGACGTTTAGATACAGCAAAATATGCAGTAACACGTTACGATTATCAGGATGACATTTTTGAAAGCTCCTTTGGTACGGATAATCACGTGTCAGTAACAGGAGGAAGCGACAGAGCTAATTATTATTTTTCAGGATCTTATTTAAAAAATAACGGCATTATCCGGAATACAGATTTTCAACGCTATGGGATAAAAGCAAGAACAGATTTTACTTTAAATAATTGGGCAAAGATTTCAGGTGGTGTTTTATTCTCCAACTCGCGGTCGAAGGACATGCCGAATGGGAATAACTTTTTTTCTCCTATTAGTACCGTCACTATCATCGATAATGTTTGGAACATTAATGAAAGAAATGCTAATGGAAACCTGCAGCATGTAGAGCTGGTACGCATGAATCCTCTTTCTGTTATAGAAACTTATGATATCCGGCAGGAAGTTAATAGAAATCTTTCCGATGTAAGACTTACACTTACACCAATCTCCGGACTTTCTGTTGACCTCACCACAGGTTTTGATACCTACTCGCAACAAGGTTTTGAGTTTCATGACAGGGTACCTTACCCGGGTGTAGCTGCTACTTTCTTCCCTGATGGTTATGTTGCTACAGCAAAATTTAACTACTATCAGTGGACAGGTGATGCAGTAGCTTCTTATAAGTTCAATATCTTACCCGATCTGCAGTCAACAACTTCTGCAGGTTACTCTTCTCAGTATATAAAAACGGCATACAGTGCTCAGGAAGGACGTGATCTTGTACCTCTGGTAAAAACAATTTCTGCAGCACAAAACTTCTTTAATCCTGCTGTTGATGCGAGAACCGAACAATCCATTTACGGATTGTTTTTTCAGGAAACCTTTGGGTTCAAAAACAAGTTATTTTTAACAGCTGCCGGCAGATTTGATGGTTCTTCTTCATTTGGGAGAGAAGCCCGAAATATATTTTACCCTAAAGCCAGCATTAGTTACAATATTTCGGATGAAGGTTTTTGGAATGAAGGCAGAATGGGCGATTGGTTCAATACCTTAAAATTAAGGGCTTCTTATGGAAGAGCCGGTAACTTAACGGGCATAGGTGCTTATGACAGATTTGTTACCTATTCTCCCATAACGTATACTGGTGGTGCGTTTGCTCCCCGTAATCAAATAGGAAATGTAAATATCAGACCTGAAATTAAAACAGAATGGGAAGCGGGTGCTGATATGCAATTCTATAAAGGTCGTGTCGGCCTACAGTTCACCTACTATGATCAGGATATTAAAGACCTGGTGCTTCCATTCAATTTGGCTCCCTCCACCGGTGCTTCTTCTTTGGTTGACAATTTAGGGCGAATGACAAATAAAGGCTTTGAAGCGATGTTAACAGTAGCACCTGTCCGCAGAACCGATTTCAACTGGAATCTTTCACTACTTTATAATAGAAACAGAAATAAAATAACGGAATTGTACCAGAGCGCCACATTCATAGGTTTTGATGCAGGTAATACCCAAGGTGTTTTAGTTGGGCATCCTGCAGGTGTTTATTACCTGAACTACTATGCAAAAGATGCACAAGGTAATTTGCTTTTGAGAAACGTAAACGGTTCTATGTTACCCCAGGTGGAAAGAGGTGATCCTGCTAAAAACCTGTCTCAAAGAGATGCAAATGGCCAACCTACCGGTTCGCCTTTACGTAAGGTGATAGGAGATCCAAATCCCGACTGGACAGGCACTTTGGTGAATGAATTGAATTTTAAAAATTTTGGGCTACGTGTTCAAATCGATGGTGTTTATGGACTTGAGGTTTATAATTGGGACTGGATAACCAGGAACAACGTAGGCAATGGTCCTTTGGCAGAAAGAGAATTAAGGGGTGAAGTGCCGAGGGGCTGGGTTGCTGCCATTGGAGGTTTTATAGGTCCTCGTATTCAGGAAGAACATGTTCAGGATGGTTCCTTTACCAAAATCAGGGAAGTAGCGCTTAGTTATAATTTAAGAAATCTGCGTTTTGCACAGAACATGAAGGTGTCTCTCGTAGGACGTAATCTCTTCTCTTTTGATGATTATGTAGGGTTTGATCCTGAGATTAATTCCTCTGGTCAGTCAATTGTGCGTGGTAACGATTTTGGAGCTTTCCCGATCCCGAGAACTGTTCAGTTATCTATCATTACAAATTTTTAAATCAGATACTATGAAACTTAATATATATCTATCACTTCTGTTTGCTGTGTTTGCTGTAATAGCAGGCACAGGATGTAAAAAAGAGTTCAGCAACCCGAATGCTCCAACCGAAGATGAGGTATTTAACTCTGCCGATGGAATGACAAGAGTTGTTGTTGGGCTCAAAAACAGGTATGCCGTTAATACGCTTGGAGCAGCGTCAATATACCAGGCCATTTCTGCAAGTGGCCTAAGTACTAGAGAAATTACTGTATTAAACGCCGGTAATGCTGATCTGGCCCAGTTAGAGATTGGCGGTAGCAATGTGGCGCCTAACAATGGTGTAATTACAAGCTTATGGACTACCACAAATATCATTAGCAGTGAAGCACAAAAGTTAATTGACAACTCCGGAAAAATTGGTGATGTAAACCTTCGTAATTCTATCAGGATATACGGTCTGCTGTATAAAGCGTTATCATTAGGAACTCTTGCTGCTTTTTGGGAAAGGGTCCCTATTAATACAGGTGTCAGTGCTGAATTTAATACAAGAACAGAAGCGTTAACAAAAGCTGTTCAATTATTGGATGAAGGATCAACACTACTTGGAAGTACAACTGTTCCTGCAACGTTTACAGCAGCTGTTGGTACTGAAATTGATTTAAAGAATACCCTGCTTGCGTTATCTGCTCGGTACAATAACATGCTTGGTAATCATGATGCCGCCATTGCAAAAGCATCTGCAGTAGATCTTACTAAAAAATCGGTTTTCTTTTATAGTAATACGAATCCAAACCCGGTCTTTCGATCATCATTGACTAATAACAATACCTATGGCATCAGAACCAACTTTGGTCTGACCGGAGATTTAGCCCCAAACCCTGCTGACAAGAGAATTGCTTTTCATTTGACTAAAAACCCCCAAAATGGTTCCGGATTCTTTCAGAATGATGCAACAGCCATCCCTATTTATTTACCGGGAGAAATGTTGCTGATACAGGCAGAAGCATATGCAAGAAAAAATGATTTGGCAAACGCTGTTCTTTTCCTGAACCGAGTATTAACTAAAAAACCTGCAGATGATCCATTTGGCATCGGTGCTGATTTACCGCCTTACAGCGGTCCAATGACACGGGAAGCAATACTTCTTGAGATTTATAAAAATAGAAGGATAGAGCTGTACATGCTTGGATTAGCGTTAGAAGACAGCCGACGTTTTGGCCGCCCCGGCCCGGGAACCCCCAATTCAGAAAGGACCAGGAACTTCTATCCTTACCCGCAACAGGAACGGGATGGCAACCCTAATACACCGGCAGATCCGGCTATCTAACAGTTCTAAAGGGCTGTCTTAAAAGGCAGCCTTTTTTTTGTTCGAGGTTAAGCTTGCAAAAACTTAATATTCCTTTGGAGCCCCTTCAGCTTTGCACGGCTTAATGCTGACTGTTTGAATAACTTTTTAAATGCTTCTTCACTCAGTCCTTCCCAGTCTTTTGTAGAAAAATTAAGCACTTCAGGTATAGGAGAAAATTCAGTGTCTGATTGCGGTTTGCTAAAGCTATTCCACGGGCATACATCCTGGCAGATATCGCAGCCGAACATCCAGTTTTTAAATTTACCTTTTTGTTCTTCCGGAATAATTTCTTCCTTCAATTCAATAGTGAAGTAGGAAATGCATTTACTTCCATTAATTACTTTATCCGGCAAAATGGCTTCTGTGGGACAAGCATCAATACATCTTGTACAACTTCCGCAATAATCTTTTGCAAAAGGATCATCGTACTCCAGTTCCAGATCAGTTATTAATGTAGCGATAAAGAAAAAAGAACCATTTCCTTTTGTGATTAGATTACCATTTTTTCCAATCCATCCTAATCCGCTTTTCTGCGCCCATGTACGCTCCAGCACCGGTGCTGAATCTACAAAACCACGACCGTTAAAATGCCCTATTTTTTGCTGCAAATCAGCAATCATTGCTTTCAATCTTGCTTTAATAACAGTATGGTAATCGGTGCCATAAGCATATTTGGATATTTTATTTTCTTCGGCATCTATTCTTTCAGAAGGATAATAATTCTTTAATAAAGTAATAACTGATTTAGCACCGGGCACCAGTTTCGAAGGGTCAATCCTAAGATCAAAATGGTTTTCCATGTATTGCATGCCACCATGCATTCCCTGGTTTAACCACGCTTCTAAGCGTCTTGCATCATCATCCAATATCTGAGCTTGTGCAATACCGCAATAGTCAAATCCATGTTGTTGGGAGAGAGACTTAACGAAGTATGTATGTTGTTCCAAATTCATCAACTACAAAGATCGGCTACTCTTTCTAACTATGTAAAAATTGCATATAAACATTATCTGTACTGCTTTTCAGTCACCTATAATCACTTTTTTATGACATAGTAGCAAGCTTTTTGATGGTGTATGATGTTTGCGTATAAAATCAATCACAGAAAGCTTGAGAAATATAATTAATCACGGGTTTAAATAAAAAATATTCCTCCCCCTGTCTGCCGACAGGCAGGCTTCAGGGGGAGGTCAGGAGTGGCCTATGAACTTATCCAATTTCACAATAAAAGCATCAGAAATAATTCAGCAGGCACAACAGCTTGCTTTTAATAATCAAAACAGCAATATTGAAACAGACCACCTGTTAAAAGCATTGCTGGATCAGCAGGATTCACCCGTTGAATACCTGCTCAAAAAAAATACAGTAAATGTGCAGCAGTTAGAAGCCAGGCTGGATCAGCAAATGAACCGCTTACCTAAAATACAGGGCGGTGAGCCTGCACAGTCCATTAGCAGAGATGCAAATAATGCCATACTTAAAACCGGGACAATCTTAAAACAATTCAATGATGAATTTGTTACTCCCGAGCACTTGCTGCTTGCAATTGCGCAGGGTAACGACAACACTGCTAAATTGCTGAAAGATACCGGCGTAACAGAAAAAGGTTTAGTTGCGGCCATAAAAGAATTGCGCAAAGGTTCTACCGTTACATCACAAACACAGGAAACCCAGTTCAATGCGTTAAATAAGTATGCAAGAAACTTAAATGAGGCAGCTCGCCAGGGTAAGCTGGACCCTGTAATTGGCCGTGATGAAGAAATTCGCAGAACATTACACATCCTTTCCCGCCGTTCTAAAAACAACCCTATCCTTGTTGGTGAACCCGGGGTAGGTAAAACTGCTATTGCAGAAGGTTTGGCAATGCGCATTGTAAATGGCGATGTGCCGGAAAACCTGAAATCTAAAATTATTTATGCGCTGGATATGGGACAACTAATTGCCGGCGCAAAATATAAAGGTGAGTTTGAAGAAAGATTGAAAGGAGTGGTAAAGGAAGTGGCAACAAGTGAAGGTGAAATCCTTTTATTTATTGATGAGATTCATACACTTATCGGTGCAGGCGGCGGCGAGGGTGCAATGGATGCTGCCAATATATTAAAACCTGCATTGGCCCGTGGAGAACTAAGAGCCATTGGTGCAACCACATTAAATGAATATCAAAAATACTTTGAAAAAGACAAGGCCCTGGAGCGTCGTTTCCAAAAGGTAATGATCGAGGAACCAAATGTAGAAGATGCCATTTCTATTCTTCGTGGTTTAAAAGATCGTTACGAAACACACCACCATGTTCGCATTAAAGATGAAGCAATTATTGCTGCAGTGGAGTTATCACAGCGTTATGTAACGGACCGTTTCCTGCCCGACAAAGCAATTGATCTTATTGATGAAAGTGCCGCCAAGCTGCGACTGGAAATGAACTCTATGCCTGAAGAACTGGATGAACTGGAAAGAAGAATCCGCCAGTTAGAAATAGAACGGGAAGCAATCAAGCGGGAGAATGACGAAGACAAATTAAAAGAGCTCAATACAGGTATTGCTAATCTTGCTGTTGAGCGGGATACATTAAAAGCTAAGTGGCAGGAAGAAAAAGACCTGGTTGAAAAAATTCAAAATGCTAAAGCGGAAATTGAAAATTTAAAGCAACAGGCGGAGCAGGCAGAACGAGAAGGTAATTATGGAAAAGTTGCTGAGATACGCTATGGAAAAATAAAAGAGCAGGAAAAAATAAGCGCTGATCTTACTGTACAATTAACTGAATTGAGTAAGCACAGCCGCAGGTTAATGAAAGAAGAAGTGGATGCAGAAGATATTGCCGAAAGTGTAGCAAAAGCAACGGGCATCCCGGTAAGTAAAATGCTGCAGGGTGAAAGAGAAAAACTACTGAAATTAGAAGAAGAGTTGCATAACCGTGTAGTGGGACAGGATGAAGCAATTACTGCAGTTGCAGACGCTATACGCAGAAGCCGTGCAGGTTTGCAGGATCCAAAGAGACCAATTGGTTCATTTATTTTTCTTGGCACTACGGGTGTAGGTAAAACAGAGCTTGCAAAAGCACTTGCTGAATACCTCTTTGATGATGAAAGTATGATGACCCGTATTGATATGAGTGAGTACCAGGAAAAACATACCGTGAGCCGTTTGGTTGGTGCGCCTCCGGGATATGTAGGTTATGATGAAGGTGGTCAATTAACAGAAGCTGTACGCCGTAAACCTTACCAGGTTGTGTTGCTGGATGAAATTGAGAAAGCCCATCCTGACGTTTGGAACGTAATGCTGCAGGTGCTGGATGATGGACGGTTAACCGACAACAAAGGCCGTCTGGTGAATTTTAAAAATACCATCATCATCATGACCAGCAACATGGGCAGCCATATTATACAAGCTAATTTTGAAGATGTAACTGAAAAGAATAAGGATGAAGTTGTAGAACGTACCAAACGTGAGGTAATGGATGTAGTAAAGCAAAGTATTCGTCCTGAGTTTTTAAACCGTGTAGATGAAATAATGCTTTTTCAGCCGCTAATGAAAAAAGAAATTCGGGGTATCCTTAAAATACAACTGAACAATTTAAAACAACTTGTATCACAAAGCGGAATTCAGTTGGAGTTTAGTGATTATTTAATTGATTACCTCGCGGAAAATGGTTTTGATCCTCAATACGGCGCCCGCCCACTGAAGCGCTTAATTCAAAAAGAAATTGTAAATGCTTTGAGTAAGAAAATCCTAAACGGTGATATAGATAAAGCGCATCCGGTACTAATAGATGTTTTTGACAGGGTGGTTGTCTTTCGGAATGAAGCTGTAGAGGCTGAAGCAAAAGCCAATGTAGATGAGCAACCTCATGTAATTTAAGATATAAAAACAATTAGAAAGCTCCGGATCCTTTACAAAAACAGAATAGACATTCATAAAAGGAATGTCCGGGGTGGTAAGGTCAATCGTTTCTACTTTATAAGATACTTTGTGCCCTTTGCCGTTAATTTATTTTTTATTGTTTTCATCAGCACTTATTTAAAAGAAAATTACACTCACTATAGTATTAATTTACCACTTCATAAATTATCATCGTATTGGATTTGCTCTTAAGAGAAGTCTCTCCCATCTTGCGGCAGTTGAACGACTCTTTTACTTTGTCGTAACAGGCATCTGATATTAATATTTGGCTATCCACTGCAATGGATTGTAGCCTCTGTGCTGTATTTACCACATCGCCAATTACAGTATAATCCAGCCGCCGCAGGTTGGCAGAACCAATGTTTCCACTTATCATTTCGCCGCTATTAATACCAATAGAAACCTTTGCAGAAAATGGATGATCAAAGTCATCCGGCAAATTTTCTATTTGTGTGCGTACCGCTAAACAAGCTTCAATTGCACGATCCAGGTGATAGTCTCCCCGAAACACTGCCATTACCGCATCACCAATAAATTTATCTATATAGCCGCCTTGTGCTATTATTTCTTTTACCATTACATCAAAATAACTGTTCAATAATTTAACCACTTTATCCGCTGGTGCAGTTTCGCTGATTGTGGTAAACCTGCAGATGTCCATAAAGGCCACTGTAGCTTCTATGGTTTCATTCTGCGTTAAAGAAGTTTCAAATTCCTGGCGGCTCATAAATTTTAAAACCCTTTCATCTACATACATACGAAGGATATTGTTCTCTTTTATGGCCTGCAGGGTTTCTTTTGTTTGTCTTACATTTTGAATGGTTTTTTCAATGGTTAGTTCCAGGTCTTCAAAATTCACGGGCTTGCAGATAAAATCAAACGCACCGCGGTTCATGGCTATACGTATATTATCCATATCGCTGTACGCAGATACCATTACTGTTTTTACCAATGGGTTAGCTTCGTTCAGTTTAGTTAGTAAAGTAAGCCCGTCCAGCTCTGGCATGTTAATGTCGCTCAATACAATGTCCACATCCGGATGCTGTTTTAATTTATCAAGAGCTTCATTGCCATTTAAAGCAAAAACAAACTCATATTTATGTTCCCGTATTTGGCGTCTGAACCTTTGTTTAATTAGCATTTCGAGGTCTGCTTCATCATCCGCAACCAATATTTTCGCCATTACATTAGCTTTTTGAGTTTCTCTTTTAACAAATTAAAATTAAGAGGCTTGGTTAAAAAATCATCTGCTCCATTACGCATTGCTTCATTGTAATTATCAGCGTCGCCATAGGCAGTTATCATCATAACAACAGGAGGAGGTGGCTGAAAATCATGTTTAATATGGTGTAAAAGTTCCAGGCCGCTCATCCCGGGCATATTGATGTCAGAAAGAATCAGCACTGCTTCACGTGCATTCTGATTAAGATAGGTTAGTGCTTCTTCGCCGGAAAAAGCAAAAGCAAATTCCATTTCACCGCTGTGTATCTCCTTTCTAAAACGTTGCTCAAATAAAGTTTTTATGTCTTTTTCGTCGTCAACAACTAAAATTTTCATGCTGTCAATTTAAACATTTAGCATTAGATAATTAAATTATGAGGCAGGTGAATAATAAATTCTGCAAATTCACCTTCTTTTGTTTCTGCTTTCATTTCTCCTCCATGAGCTTTGATTATATCATAGCTCAAGCTTAAACCCAACCCTGTTCCCTGCCCCGTTGGTTTGGTGGTAAAAAAGGGTTGAAAAATCTTATCTAACACTTTTGGAGGAACTCCGTTTCCGTTGTCTTTTACAGAAATCACAACATGATCATTCACCTTTATTGTGCTTACTGAAACAGTTGGTTCATAGTTATCGCCTTGTAATTTCTTTTTTTCACTTACAGCGTAAAATGCATTATTATATAAATTCAATAAGACTCTTCCAATGTCTTGTGGAATGACAGCTATTTTTTGAAGGTTTTCATCAAAATGAGTTTCCATGATGGCATTGAAGGTTTTATCTTTTGCTCTAAGACCATGATAACTGAGGCGCAAATATTCATCAACTAAAGCATTAATATCTGTTGGTTCTTTTACACCACTGCTGCTGCGGCTATGTTGAAGCATACCTTTTACAATGGCATCGGCTCGCTTGCCGTGATGATTTATTTTTTGTTCGTTTTCTTTTATATCATCAGCGATGGAAATTGCCTCTTGCTGATTGCCTGTTGCCAATTCTGCTTTCAGGTCTTCTATCAATTCAGTATTTACTTCAGAAAAATTGTTGACGAAGTTTAGCGGGTTTTGAATTTCGTGTGCGATGCCTGCAGTGAGTTCGCCGAGGGAAGCCATTTTTTCGGATTGAATAAGTTGCTGCTGAGTCAACTTAAGTGCATTCAATGTATTTTGAAGCGTTTCAAACGACTTTGCATTGAATAACGCAGCAGCAGTGTAAGAAGCAAGTGTTTTAAGAATATCAAGATGATGCTGTGTATATGCATTCTTTTCATACGACTGAACTGAGATAAGACCAATAATTTTATCTTTTACCTGCAGTGGAAGATAAATTAATGAATTAGGTTTTTTTGGCAAACTTCCATCTTCAAGAGCAGCGGATGTTAGAAAGGTTAGATCTATATCCTTCAGATAGGTTGAAAATTCTTTTTCAATATCATTAATAAAAATCTCTTTGTTATTTTCAATACACCACACTGCCAGCTGGCTTTTATCGCTCATCATGCGATGGTAGGGCTGATAGCGTTTTCCTTCTTCAATGGATAAACGATATTCAATAGAACCTTCTTCCTGTTTATATATGCCGATTCCAAAAATGCTTGCATCCATTAACTCATTCACTTTTTCGTAAACTGTATTTAAAATAGTATCCAGATTAAGTGTGGAAGTAATTTCTTTTCCAATTTGGCTTAATACCGATACGCTGTTATAGGATTGTTCAAGCTCTTCCGTTTTCTTTTCTAATTCTTCATTCTTTTCCTTCATTACTACATTGGTCAGGCGGTTGATCTCAGCTTCCTGCTGCAGCTTCTCCATTTCATTTTGAATGTTCAGGTACTTTTGCTTGCTTTCCTGCTCCTCTTTAAAAACTTCTGATTTATATTTATGATAAAGCTTGTAGTGTTTTACAAATGACTGAATATCCTTTTTTTCTTCATACAATTCAGCCAGCGCTTCATGCGCCTTATAGATTATGGCCTTTGCTTTAATGGCATCTGCAACTTTCAGCGATTCCAAAAAATACTCTTTTGCCTTTTCTGCATCTTCTTTCTGGAATGATATTTTTCCCAAGTGCAATAAGCATTCCGCTTCACCTACTTTATAACTGATCTCTTTGCTGTTAGAAAGGCTTTGTAAAAAGTAATCTTTGGCTTCATCTAACCTCTCTTGTCGTAAGAAAAGATCACCTATGCCAAAAAGGGCATCTCCCATATTCACTTTTTGAGAAGATTGTTTACTTAACTTAAGGCACTCCAGATAAGTTTCATATGCTTTATCCATTTGCCC
>JBHENB010000047.1:0-17145 GCA_046262255.1 Chitinophagaceae bacterium | reverse complement strand
AGTAAAAAGTTCCCGAAGTGGGATATTTGTTTTCGGTTGAAGCAATGGTAATCTGGATGAGTGTTACAATCACCAGCAGGTAACCGATTTCAAAAAAAGGTAACGAGCGGTTGCCAAAGAAACCGGCAACACGGGAAAGACTGCCCCATTTAATAAATTGCGAGAAGTAAGGCTTATTGTCCGTAGCGGGTTCAATATTAAAATCGTAATCAGAATAAAAATTTTCTCTGTCACCGGAAAATATTCTATCTACATAATCAAAAAAGCGGTTGTCCTGGAACTGGTTATAAACAGTCCGTTCCCCGGGTTTTAACCCGGGGAAAATAGCGGGATCAAACATCATTTCATCACAAAACATTCTGATGTTGGTTACCTCTAAGCTTGTTAAGGGAGATTTGGTTACTGCAAACGTGATCGTACCCCAGCTTCGAACGGCAGCAATGTGTTCTTTCGGATTTGCTATTTTTAAATCTTCCAACACTTCCACCAGCGTAGCAAGAACTTTCAGTGGGTTGCGATTCGGGTAATCCATCCATGAGGTGACGCTGATAACCCCTCCTGGCTTTAGTTTCAGCCACATTTCACGAAAAGCTTCTTTTGTAAGAAAAAACTGTTCCTGCAACGCATACAATCCCGCCGAACCACCGAATGTGCCTATCATCGGTAAAGAAATCAGATCATACTTTGATGTATCAGTAAGTAAAAAAGTGCGGGACTCCAAATTATGAACTGTAATATGTGGATGGAACATCAACGAATCTGTTTCTTGTGCAAGCTTATTTTTTAGTGTAGATATGATGATAGAGTTTGGCTCAACAGCTATTATTTTATTTACATTTTGAGTTAAAGCATGAGTGGCGTCAATACCTGTACCTGCTCTCAATATCAGCACATTATTTCTGGTCGCCATCCGGTATGGCAAGGCCAAAGTAGTATAATCAAGAATATGAGATGTATCGGTTCGCTTCCAGTCGGTTACTGCTCCAAACCAATCGCCATTGATGAACGCCACCATTTTTACCTGCGCTGTTTTTTGTGCAGTGAGACTTAGCCCTGGGGCATAACGAAGCACAGGGGAAGAAACTGTTTGTACTACTCCGTAAGGACTGGTTTTTTCTGATTTAATCATTGCCTCCGGAAGAAGTAGTGTTTTACTTAAATCTTTATATTGGGACAGATGCAATTGTGGAGGGTATATGATTTTCCAACCAATGATGGCGACGGCAAAAATGGTAAAAGAGGCGTATAATATTTTTTTTGTTTTTGGTAGAATTAAAATTCCGGCTACAACCGGTAAAATGGAAATAAAGGCCGGTAACTGTTTTGGAAAAAATAACCAGATAAGGGCTAAAGCAAGCAAGCCCCCCGCACCGGAGCCTAATAAATTAGCAAAGTAAATCTTACCAATAGCACCAACATGTTTCACGAAGATCAGACCAATGGCAAGAGCTCCGAGGAAAAATGGAATAAAAAATAACAGGTAAGTAGCGATCAACCTACCAATGTGGCGATATTCTGCAAATAGAAGGTATGAATCGAACCGAAGTTGAGGCAGTTGAGAAATATCGGTTACCAATGCCATTGCTATGCCTGAACAGATCATTAGAAAAGGCAGAACAGTATCAATGTGGGTGATAAGTTTTTTTCTGAAAATTGCTACAACAGAACCTGCAGCACCAAATCCTAATAATGCAATGGAAATAACCATGTACGCGAAATGGTACCACTGAACAATGGAAAGGATCTGTATAAGCGCCAATTGAAAAGCAATAATGGCTGCTGAAAGAAGACCGATGGAGATGAGGAGTTTGTATCTGGAATGTGCAACTGGCAATAGGCAATAAGATTAATATGCAATGTGCAATAGGCAATATTAATTCAATGATCAATGTTCAATTTACAAATTAAATATTATTGTGTCTTATTTACCAACCAACAGTCATCTGTCAACTGTATTACGTGTCAATAATCAATAAGCAATGGGCAATTGGCAATAAGCAATGATGAATTAATCAATAGCAATGAGCAATATGCAAAAGGAAATATTCATTCTCAAGGTACAATTTAATAGCAAATGATCACTTGCACTGAAGTCAACTGACAACTGTCATCTTTCAACCGTATACACTACTTAGACCTTGTAAATGGAACAAATATTACCGGCAGCAGGCTTTTTGTAACAGGCTTTCCTTTCTTTTTTTCAATTAGCATTAATGTCTGATTCATAAAAGGAGAACCGATAGGAATTACCATTTTACCGCCTTCTTTTAATTGTTCAATGAGAGGTGGTGGAACAAATTCTGCCGCTGCAGTTACCATTATAATGTCATAAGGGCCATTTTCTTTCCATCCAAAATATCCATCAGCTACCTTTGTCTTTACATTATTATACCCTAACTGCTTCAATCGTTTTGTTGCTGAATTCCCGAGCTCAGGAACAATTTCAATAGTATAAACTTCTTTTACTATTTCCCCTAAAACAGCGGCCTGGTAACCTGAGCCCGTCCCTATTTCTAATGCTTTAAAATGAGCTGCAGGTTTCACAACGTCTGTCATATAAGCAACAATAAAAGGCTGTGAAATTGTTTGGCCGTAACCTATTGGTAATGGCCTGTCTTCATATGCTCTTGAAATTTGGGTTTCCGGTACAAATAAGTGCCTTTGAACAGTTCGCATCGCTTTCAGCACAACGTCATTCTTTACACCTCGTTTTTGAATATGATTTTTTACAAGTGCTTCTCTTTTTTCCTTGTATGGGTCTTTCTGTGCAGGAGAGAATACAAATAGTAAAAATGCCAGCAAGGAAATAAGAATGTTCATAGGTTAGGTTTTAATAAATTTATCTGCTGGTTAAATTTGCCTTTCTCTTTTCTTAATCATTTTATTTTCTACAGGCTGTACTTTATAACCTGCTTTGCGCAGTAGGTTTATAACACCCTGATTACCGGGTAAGTGGCCAGCCCCAACCGCTATAAGTAAAGAATTTTTAGAAAACATTTCATCCAGCTTTTTCACCCAGGTTCTGTTTCTATTGTAGAGTAATAATTCAGTAAAGCTGGCCAACCCTTCCTCATCTTTATTTGTTATTTCTTCCAGCTTATCCAATTCCTGATTCCGGTAAGCCTTAGTCAGATCCTCAAAGTCCTTATTTTCTTTATTGTCACCAAAGATCTCTACCGACTTCAATAATTGCCTGGCTTGCAGTTGATAGGGTATGCTATCAAAGATGCTCAACTGATATGCCATTGTTTCCAAACCTTTAATGCTCTTTTGTTGCTTTTTTGCTTCCTTCATTATTAACTGCTCCATTGCCTGTGTATTTTCACATTCAGTAACAGATTGCATTAATGTTGAAGCAGTTAACATAGGCTTGAATTTTTCCATCATGGAAAATGGAAGAATGCTTTTTCGCTGTTTAAAAAATTCTTTAATTTTTTCGTATTCTGCAGGCGTTAATAAATCAGATAAAGTGGTGTCATTTCGCATTTTCATTTTCGAAATGGCACCCAGCATTTCAAACATATTATCCATATCCAACTCAAGGTAAACACGATCGCTTTGGAGGATGGCAGATTTTAAGCTATCGCTTAGCTCAATATCGTCTGCACAAATCATATGAATAGTGCCGAATAAGTAAGATGGTTTAGTAATATTTTTCCCGCTAATTCGCCACAGGAGGGTGTTTTCTTTTGTTGAAGGTTGAGAAAACGCAAGCATGCCGGCAACTCCAAAAAGCGACAATAAAAGAAACTTTTTCAATGTGGTTGAATTTTAAAGCAAATTACTAACGAAGGACGGAAAGTGGTTAGGGTTTAATAAAGTTTAACAGGTAAATTGGATTTATAACAATGATGACGAACTCAGGCGAGCTGTGGTTGCGAAGTGTGCTGAGAAAGTAATTCTGTAAAGGGTTCGTATTGCTTTTCTAATGTTCTGAATAAAATTTACTGAACAACTGCTTCTTCACCATATAACTGATCTTTGTATTTCAAAGATGGTGAAGATAAAAATTCTCCTAAACCTAACTGCGCCCATTTATCATCAACAGTTTTAATAGTTGCATCAGCTGCAACGATAATATTTGGCCAGTCCCGATGGAAGTTATCCAGGTCTTTTGTCTTTCTGGTGCCATCTAACCCTATACAAGCAAAGGTTTTTCCTTCTTCAATAAGTGAAGGTCTTTGAATTAAAAAATGATCTCTTTTTGGATCCATATTATTGCAAAGCCGCCATAAAGCAACAGTAATATCGTTGGCATCTACTGTATGCTCCACGTACAAAATCATCTTTATTCCTTCCATTTCCTTCAATACACATATTTGTTGATGCAATTCCCTTATATGGCTCTTTCTGGTTTTTTCTACAGAAAGAATTAATACAGGAATATCTTTTTGCAGCAGAGAAATATTTATAACCTTTACTTCATTGAAATTCTGTAAAGCATCTTCCATATTTAATCCCGAACTCTGAACTCCTAACTCATAACTCTCCTCTTTTTCCTCCTCAAACTTCCTCGTGCCATCAATGCACATTTTGCCGCCAAAGCCTAATTTGCTGCAGCTATGGTCTAGTACATCCATCGGCCCTTGAGAGAAATAAATGTCCGTAGCCGGGTTTGTATTTCTTAAAACTTCTCTTGCTAATTTGTCATACTCACTTATTTTAAACGACTCTTCCAAAGTCTTGCCTTCGGGGGGATTTAGGGGGGCTGTCAACACCAGAATTTTATTAAACATCATTTGTCCGGCCCCCCACATGGCATTCATTACTTTTTGTCCTTGTCCTGCATATTCTTTTTTTATTTGGGCTATCACCAGGTTATGAAACACTCCTTCCACCGGCATGTCCATATCCACTATTTCCGGGATCATGGTCATTTTCATTGGAGCTAAAAAAATACGTTCAGTAGCTTTTCCCAACCATGCGTCTTCCTGCGGAGGAATACCAACAATTGTGGCAGGATATACAGCATCTCTTCTGTGTGTTATGCAGGTAATATGAAATTGCGGATACCAATCCGGCAGCGAATAATAACCGGTATGATCACCGAAAGGACCTTCCCATACTAATTCATCATTAGGATCAACATATCCTTCAATAATGAAATCTGCATCCGCAGGAACTTCAACTTCAGGCTGTGTAATACATCGTACTAATTCCACCTTTTTTTTCCGAAGAAACCCTGCCAGCATGTACTCATCTACATTTTCAGGAAGTGGTGCTGTAGCAGAATAGGCATATACAGGATCGCCGCCTAATGCAACTGCAACCGGCATTTTTTTTCCCAGCTTTTTGTATTCATTAAAATGCTTTGCTGATACTTTATGCTTGTGCCAATGCATTCCTGTTACTGTCGGTCCAAAAACCTGCATACGATACATTCCAACGTTGCGTGCATTTGTATTAGGGTCCTTAGTATGAATAACAGGTAGTGTTACAAATGGTCCTCCATCTTTAGGCCAGCACGTAATTACAGGTAGCTTCGTAATATCAGGATTTTCCTGAATGATCACTTGCTGGCATTCCCCTCTCCCACTTTTAACTTTGGGCATCCAACTTCCAAATTCATGCAGTTTGGGTAACAACTTAAGCTTATCTAATATGCCTTCTTTAGGAGAAGATAAAAGTTGAAAAAGTTGTTCTATTTCTTTTGCAACATCGTCCAACTTCTTTACCCCTAATGCAAGACACATACGCCTTTCGCTTCCATAACCATTCATTAATACAGGAAAATCATACCCCGTGTTTTCAAACAACAATGCTTTTCCACCATCTTTTGTTTTGCTGATGCGATCTGTAATTTCTGCTATCTCCAGTTTAGGATCAACGTATAATTTAATACGGACAAGCTCACCTGTTTTTTCTAAAACATCAATAAACTGCCGTAGGTTTTTAAAGGCCATAATGAAGCTGCAAAGTTAAATCATCCAAATCTTGATAAGATAATTATAGTAATACAGGGCATTATTGCATTACGTCAGAAAGTGCTTCATGGCAAGTGAGCAAATAAGCGCCTTTAACTGCAGAAACTTAAAAACGCGTAGGACACCTACGGTTATATGGATCTTTTTTTGCAAATATTCTACCAATACTGGATGTAAGAGGTGTGAATCGCACATCTACTGTAACACCTAAATAATACACCCAATCTTTTTCTTTAGCGGTTCCACGTATTTCTCCCTCCGGAGGGTAAGGAGTACTGATATCTATTTCATCTGCCCTAAATGCAAGGTCTACTGATTTTTGACCTTTGAATTCTAATAACCTGTTATAATCTACATAAGTACTACTTACGTCATCAAGATAATCTGTAAAAGTTTTTCGCTGATGAAACTCAACACCAATATGCACATAATTACTTAATGCACATCTCACGCCATAAGCGATAGCCAGTGCACCTTGTGTTAATTTATATGGCTTTCTTTCAGGATATTCTTCTAATCCCTGCCCTTCAGTGGATAAAGGTTGTAAAAAAACTTTCTGCTGATTTTCATCTATTGTCCAGGGATTATACCGAAATACAGCAACCCCGCCAAAAACATAAGGCGTTAAAATAAATCTTTCGAGATCAAAAGGCAAAAATTCAACGCCAGTATATAATTCTTTATAGGAAGTTTGGAAACTAAGGTTTCGGTACTTTAAGTAATCCCTGTTATTTTTATCAGATGCAGAAATTGTTCCTAATGACCCTCCTACTCTCACAGCAAGCCAGGAGTATAAAGGCTTCCTTAAATATAATCCAAGGATTGGTTTTGAGCGGCTGTAGTTAAAGCTATGCGGTTGTAAATCGCCGTCATAATTAACTAAACCTGCGGCAGTACCTATAGAGACTTCGCCGTTAAATTCATCTTGTGCGATTGCAGGAATGGTACATATTAATAATAGTATAAGTACCTGAAATTTGTTTTTCAAGGGATTTACTTTGAATTTCAGTAACAAATATATAATGGAGATTACGTTTTTTATAATCCTGAACTAAAATTTATTTAGTATCTGGTAAAAAAATTGTTACATCTTAAACTATTAAACCTTCAATTTATTGTGGATAAACTTCGGTTATGTATTTATCACTCAAAAAAAAACCATTAATATGTGATGAAAGTGTGCTTATGAATAGTGAAAATTAATTCCCAACCCTGCTTCTCCCGAAGTGGTAATAGTACCATTTTGAAAGGTCAGTCCTGAGGCAATATCTTCCTCAAGCAATAACGGGCCATCTACGTCTAAATAGTCAACTAACGATGCCATGTGAACAATGGCAGCAGAACCGATTGTTGATTCGTTCATGCATCCCAGCATGATATTCATTTTTAATTCTTTTGCTTTTTTAATCATGCGTAATGCCGGTGTTATACCACCGCATTTTGTAAGTTTTATATTAATACCATGAAAATAGCCAGAGCATTTTTCAACGTCTTGTTCCATCACACAGCTTTCATCAGCAATTAAAGGCAAAGATGATTTTTCAAATAATATCTTCATCCCATCCCAATTATCCTTTGCAAGTGGTTGCTCTACGAATTCAACTCCTAACTCTTTCAATGCCTCTATTTTTTGCAATGCTTCATCCGTTGTCCATGCTGCATTTGCATCCATACGAAAAATTGCATCTGTATGTTTTCGCAATGTTTCTACAATCTTTACATCATTATCAGTTCCCAACTTAATCTTATATATCGGCCAGGGTGTTTCTTTTATTTTTTCAACCATTTTCTCGGCCGAATCTATTCCTATTGTATAGTCTGTTAAAGGATTGGATGAGTCATTATTCCTCCATAATTTGTTTAAAGGTTTATTTCTCATTTTACCATACAAATCCCACCCTGCCATATCCAATGCACAAACTAAAAAATTGTTGGCTGGAAACAAGTGGTGCAGGTAATGCCAGTAGCGTTCAGGCTCTGTAAATGCATATTTTTCAACAAATATTTTTTTTCGTTCCAGGTCTTCCACCATCTTCTCTACAGGTATATTGTAATAGCTAATCGCCGGAGCTTCACCATATCCTTTAAACCCTAAATGTTCCAACTCAACTATTAATGTGGGCTGATGCGTCTTTGTACCCCTGGAGATGCCAAACGGATGTTTGAACTTTAAATTGAATGGATAGCTTCTAACTCTCACGTACTTTCACCTCCCGCTGTTTTTGATATAATCGTGCAGCTCTTTGTTAAATTCTTCTTCTTTTATTAAATCTTCCAAAGTTAAATGCATACGATACCGCCAGTAATGGTTTGGGTCTGCAGGATTGTTAATGCGTTCTTCATGTGGATCTTTATGCCTCAAAATTTCGCTCATACTTAAAATATCCTGTAACTGAAAAATGCTCCACATGGCAGAAGAATATAAATGTTGCAATACAATAGCTCTGTTAATCCAGGCTTCGCAGGTTTCAGGTGCTTCACCCTGCTGCTCTAAAATTGTATTATAAAACTTCTGTGCTTTATTCCGATTTTCTTCCCACCACACTCTGACCGTGCTCATATCGTGTGTTGAGGGGGTAATAACAGATAAGTAAGGTGCATCTTTCGGATGAAAAAATTCTGTGTTATGGTTTTTGGGCATGCGCTGAATTTCCAAACTTAAAATTGCTAACTTCTTCAGTACATGTGGCACAGAATGCGGCACCATGCCTAAATCTTCGCCGCAAACCAACATATCTGTGGCTTCTTTAAGTTGTGGCAGTTTTCCTAATGCTTCTCTTTTCCACAATTCATCCTGCCTCCGATAAAAATAATCAATGTATAAATCTCTTAATTTATACTTCGTTAGATGCTCTAAATGTTGAAATGATGAAGTTGAATCAACTGAAATCCGGAAATGAAATTGTTGCTTGTCAGAACCTGGCTGCTCAAATAAAATAACATTCGAGATCAGGTCAAACAAGCCATTTTTTAGCAATTGATTTTCTTCCGTGGTATCTTGTCCGGCAAAGAATTCTTCTACTTTTCTCTGCGTATTGTATTGTTCCAGCAAGTCAAAATATACTTCATTACCTGGTTGTAAAAAAGTTGTTTTTGCAAACTCGGAGTGGTTATTAAATATTTTGTTCAAAACAGCATCTGTTATAAATGGTTTGCAGTATCTGTCATAATCAAACCAGATGTTTCTTTCGTTAAATTCTGATAAGGCAACCGGAATAGCAGGAACAAAAACTCCCATGATTCCTTCTACAGCATGTGCGGGAATACTCCAGATGCGGAAAAAACCTAAAATATGATCAATGCGAAAAGCATCAAAGTAAAAACTCATCTGGTGAAATCGTTGACGCCACCATTGAAAATCATCTTCTTTCATCCGCCGCCAGTTATAGGTAGGAAAACCCCAGTTTTGACCTTTTATGGCAAAATCATCCGGGGGAGCCCCTGCCTGTTGGTCTGTATTGTATAATCCTGGGTTTATCCACGCATCACAACCGTATCTAAAAATACCAATAGGTATATCTCCCTTTAAAACAACACCTTTTTTATGCGCATACTCTGCAGCTTCTTTTAATTGCAAATGCAAATGAAACTGAATGAAATAATAGAAAGCTATCTGCTTGAAATTTTTAGATTTTGATGAGGTAAGTCTTTGTATTTCTAAATGATTGTATGCTCTGTTATTTTTCCATGTGTGAAATAATGATGTGTTGTACCTGTCACGCAAAAAACAAAATGCTGCATAAGGAATAAGCCAGTGCTCGTTACTTTTAAAAAACTGTAGATAGTTCTTATCCTGCAGAAACTCCTCAAATTGCAGATCATAGAGTTCCCGGAGTATGCCGATTTTAAATTGCAATACCTTCTCATAATCTAAATGGCTTAAGCTATTTAGCTGCCGTTGTTTTTTATTAATAGATCTAATAGCAGCAGAATGCTTTTTACCTGCTACTTTCTGAAGATTAATGTATAAGGGATGCAGTGCAAATGCAGAAATACACGCATAAGGATAAGAATCTTTGAAAGAAAAAGTTGCAGAAGTATCATTAACAGGTAGAAATTGAAGTAACTTTAAACCAGACTGTACAGCCCAATTCACCAATAGTTTAATATCAGCAAATTCTCCAACACCAAAGCTGTTCTTTGTTCGAAGGCTGAAAACCGGAATAGCTACACCTGCTCCTTTCCATGTATTGGTAACACGTAAGAAACCATCATGTAAAATAGTATATGAATCTTGTGTAAGATTATGCAATACACGGTCTTCATTCTCTTCATATCTTACAAATTGCTCTTTTTTAATATCATAAATTCCATACTTGTAGCGGATGGGAAATTCTGTTTTTGAAAGGTCTGTTTCTGCAACCCACCATTCACCCTGCTGCTCTAACATTAAAGGGTTCTGAACGTTCCAGCTTTGTAATGCTTTTGGGCTTCCTAATAAACAAACAATTTCATTCAATCCCAGTAAAGGTGCTTTTATTTTAAACGCATGAGTGGGAGAAATAACTTTTTTCTGCCTGACATTTTTTTTCCCGGAGAATAAAACTTTTTGAAATGGTGTTGTAAAAAAAACATTTTCATAAACGCTGCTATCGTTCCATGTATCAATTAATATAATATTGTTGAAGCCTGTTTTGTTAAAGGAAATTATCCTTGATTTTTCTGCCTCTTTTTTTATTTCTAACCCATCTTTAAAAATATATTGATAATGTAAGTGAGAGAAATCCTTTTCGTTTATATCAATGGATGCGTGCCAGAAGTCATTGCTAAAAAATTTCATTGGCAGAGCATCCTCTATAATGTTTTCCCCTAAGGCAGAAATATTACCAGCGATAGAAAGTTGCTGTCCAAACTTTGTGTGAAACCGGAGGTAAAAATCAATTATCATCAATAAGAGTTAAGCAGTAGCATTGAGTGTTGGAAAACACATTTAATAACGAAAATAAAGGTTTGTATGAATTTTGAAATCAATTATAAAATGCGGTTAAATTGTAACTCCCCTACCTTATTTTTGTATCAAAGAGCACCCATGGACGTAAAAAGAAAATCGAAAGGCTTGTACTGGTTATTGTTTTTTTTATTTACGGCTGTATTCATAGTAGCAATTATCCTGCATTGGCCATGGCTTACATTGCTTCTGCCTTTTATAACAACTTCTTTTGTTCTGGCAATGGATATAATTTAGCCTCTGGTTACCCTGATTAATCTCCGTTGGTCTGATTCCAAAGAGAAAATTCGAAATTTATAAAGCATTGAATTAAAAAACCCTCAGTCAAGAGGGTTTTCCTTATCAGCAATAATAAATTCATCATTAAATCCGAAGTTATTTCACTTCTTCAAATTCTGCATCTGTAACATTTTCGGAGGTTGATGCACCCCCTTCTGTGTTTTGCTGTTGCTGTCCTGCAGTACCACTATCACCATTTGTTGTACTTTGTTGCTGGGTAGCTTTATACATTTCCTCACTGGCTGCGGTCCATGCATTATTTAATTCTGTTACAGCAGCATCAATCTGTCCTACGTCTTGTGCTTTATGAGCTTCTTTTAATTTATTTAATGCTGTTTCGATAGGTGCTTTCTTTTCGGCAGAAATCTTATCGCCAAATTCCTTTAGCTGCTTTTCCGTTTGGAATATAAGGCTGTCTGCCTGGTTAATTTTTTCCACTCTTTCCTTTTCTTTTTTGTCGGTTTCTTCATTGGCTTTTGCTTCTGAACGCATTTTTTCTATTTCTTCTTTTGTTAAACCGCTTCCTGCCTCGATCCTTATCTTTTGTTCTTTACCTGTGCCTTTATCCTTAGCAGTTACATGCAAGATACCATTGGCATCTATATCAAATATTACTTCAATTTGAGGAAGACCACGAGGCGCAGGCGGAATACCATCTAAATTAAAAATACCCAAACTCTTGTTGTCTTTTGCCATTGGCCTCTCACCCTGCAATACATGTATTTGTACACCAGGCTGATTGTCGGATGCCGTAGAGAAAACTTCTGATTTTTTTGTTGGGATAGTAGTATTTGATCCGATTAATGTGGTCATAACGCCACCCAACGTTTCTATACCAAGGGATAGTGGAGTAACATCAAGAAGCAGCACATCTTTTACTTCACCGGTTAATACGGCTCCCTGGATAGCTGCACCTACAGCAACTACTTCGTCAGGATTCACGCCTTTGTTCGGTTTCTTTCCGAAGAATTTCTCTACTATTTCCTGAACTTTTGGGATACGGGTAGAACCACCAACCAAAATCACTTCATCTACCTGGGAAGCGTTCAACCCTGCATCTTTCAATGCTTGTTCACATGGCTTTAAGCAACGCTGAAACAATGCATCAGCTAATTGTTCAAACTTAGCCCGTGATAATTTTTTTACAAGGTGTTTTGGAACTCCATCCACTGCAGTTACATAAGGCAGATTGATTTCAGTCTCCGATGAAGAACTCAATTCAATTTTTGCTTTTTCTGAGGATTCTTTCAAGCGCTGTAAGGCCATTGGATCTTTCCGTAAATCAATTGCCTCATCTTTTTTAAATTCGTCTGCAAGCCAGTCCATGATAACCTTGTCAAAATCGTCTCCTCCAAGGTGCGTGTCCCCGTTTGTTGACTTTACTTCAAACACACCCTCACCCAATTCCAAAATAGAAATATCAAACGTACCACCACCAAGGTCAAAAACAGCTATTTTCTGGTCATGCGCCTTTTTATCCAGACCATAAGCCAAAGCAGCGGCAGTTGGTTCATTTACAATACGCTTAACATTTAAACCTGCAATTTCACCAGCTTCTTTAGTAGCCTGGCGTTGCGCATCATTAAAATATGCAGGAACAGTTATAACAGCCTCTGTTACTTCCTGGCCAAGGTAATCTTCTGCAGTTTTCTTCATTTTTTGCAGAACCATAGCAGAAATTTCCTGGGGTGTATATTGTCTTCCATCTATATCAATTCTAAGCGTATTATTTTCTCCTTTTACCACTTTATAGCTCCAGTGGCTTATTTCCTCCGTAACCTCATCATGCCGACGGCCCATAAACCTTTTAACACTTGAAATTGTATTATGAGGATTGGTAATGGCCTGGCGTTTTGCAGGGTCGCCTACCTTACGTTCACCGTTTTTTAAAAAGGCAACAACTGAGGGGGTTGTACGGCGTCCCTCATCGTTGGCAATCACCACAGGTTCGTTGCCCTCCATTACAGCCACACAACTATTAGTTGTTCCAAGGTCTATTCCTATTATTTTTCCCATTATATAAAAATTTTTTGTTCTATTTTGGTTATCAATGATTGTGCCGTCAGCTGAAAAATGAAAATATGGCAGTCAACCTCAGAAAGTTAAGTTGCACAGGAATGAAAGATTTTTTGATATTTACATTGCTCATAGGACTCTCATTTATATGTTGCGCTCAAAAAACCTCGCCAACAAAACAGGCTACAACTTCTTCAGCAACAAATCACGTTGTATTCAAGCCCTCCATAGAAAGATTGCCAGAGTCTAACATTAATATTCCTGTACAAATAAGTTTGAGATCTTTAACTGCTGTTGCAGAAAGTAACATTGATAATGTATATACATCTCCTGACTACCCTAACGTTTGGATTATGCCAGACTGTGCAACACGTTACGTATATCATTTCCGCCGCTCTCCATTAAAACTAACAGGTAGAAGGTCAAGCTTGTTACTTTCTTTTATAGGATTATATAAAATTATTGGCTCTACCCGTATATGTGTTGGCAGTAAACCTGTATCTCCGTGGACGCCTGCCTGCAAATGTGGCTTTAATGAAGGTGAACGTAAAGTAAACATTAGTTTTGCAGGCCAATTTTTTCTCCAGCGCAATTATTTATTAAAAACAATCATTAGTAATCCTGATCCTAAGCCTATAAATAAATGCACGGTTTGTTTCTGGGGGCAGGATATTACCGGTGAAATAATATCTGGCTTAAAGAAAGAACTGATCCTGGCCAAAAAAGCTATTGAGGATTCTTTTGGAATAATAAATTTAAGACCATACTTACAGCAGGTGTGGGATAGATTAAATACTTCTTATGCTATCCCTAAATTTGGGTACATAGCATTACAACCTAAACAATTTCGTATGGAAAACTTTATTGCAGATAACGATTTACTAACCTTAAATTTTGGTATTACAGCAACTCCTCAGATCAGCTTTGTTAAACCAAATAACCCAAAAGCGATTATTCCTGACATATCCGGAAGCAAAAGTCCAGGTGGATTTAATATTCATTTAGAAGCTGCTTTACAATACGATTCATTAAGCAGAGTAGTGAACGGGTACCTTATAAATAAACGTTTTGATCTGATGGAAGGTATTCTGAAGAGGCATGTGATTGTAAAGAATTGTAAAGTATACGGAGATGTGTACAATAACCTAATTGTTGAAGTGGAATTTTCGGGTTCACACAATGGTACCGTTTATTTGACTGGCAAGCCAGAGTATAATGAAAATTTAAAAAAAATAGACATACAAAATCTTGATTTTGATCTGCAAACAAAAGATTTCTTACTAAAAACTGCTAAATGGCTCTTTAATAAGCAAATTGTTTCTCAAATAAAAAGGTACACCTCTTTTGAACTGACAAATTACTATGCAACAGCAGCTAAAACTATAGATCAATGGTTAAATAAGGAATGGGCAAAAGGCATCAGCGGTTCCGGTAAGATCAATGATATAAGACTCACCGGGGTATATGCTTTACCGGAACATTTGTTAATAAGAAGCAATTGTATTGGAAACTTGAAGGTAACCGTTACAGAAATTAACCTGAAGCCCTGATTCATACTTTTATAGCTGACTTTCTGCTGAATTTTTGTGTGCGGAAGGAAAAGTGGCGTTGCGAGAAAAAACTAAACGCTACTATTATTACTGTTGTAATCATTAATGATGGCGTGGGATACCAGCCCATAATCTCCACAAAAAATTTCAGTAAAACATAATTTAATAAAATACATATCATGGCTACCAAAAAATACCTGATTAACTGTACTCTGCGCCTCAGGTAAGATCCATGAAATACCACGTACATGCTTAAATAAAAGCCTATAGGAAATGTGATACAAAAAGATATGAGAAAAGCGGCAATATGGGGGCTAATAGAAACAACTCCAAGATGAACTATTTTTTTTTCCAGAACATAGTTATAAGTAATAAAATAAATAAAGATGTTGAATAAAGTGTTGCCGCCTCCACAAGCTGCATACCGGTACATCTGCAGCGTCATAGCATTTTTGAATAAAGGGTAGAAAGCGTCTACAACTTTTAAGATAATACCTCTTATTGTACGATGTACCTTTTTCATCAGGTGGGCGAAGATAAAAATGTATTTTATGTTGTATGCGCATTACACGTTAATACAATTAAAAATGTACTTCCAGGGGTATTTTCATTTAAGTAAATTGCGCCCAAAGAAATATAATGACTCTTGTTGCACAAATAAAAGAAGCTACAGCAAAAGCAATTGAGCAGGTTTTTAAAATTCCTGCGTTTGGTGATGACGTACTGGTTAATCAAACAAAACCAGAGTTTGATGGTGACTATACAGTTGTTCTTTTTTCTTTAGTGAAGCGTTTCAAAATAGCTCCCGAACAACTTGGTAAAGAAATTGGTGATTTTTTAATTTCTTCTGAAAGCGAACTTTTCACAAGCTATAATGTAATTAAGGGCTTTTTGAATTTAACTATTAGCGATAAATTTTTTACCCGTTTTCTATCAGGGGATTATAAATATTTAGATAAAACCGCAAGTTCAACAGGTGTAAAAATAATGGTGGAATACTCTTCTCCCAACACCAATAAACCATTGCATTTAGGGCATCTCCGTAATAACTTTTTGGGATGGAGTATTGCTGAAATTTCAAAGACATCCGGAAATGATGTAACTAAAACTTGTATTGTAAATGACCGCGGCGTTCATATTTGTAAAAGCATGATTGCATGGGAGCTTTTTTCGGATGGTGCTACACCAGGAAGCACCGGCATAAAAGGCGATCATTTTGTTGGTGATTATTACGTACGGTTCACCCAGGAATATAAAAAGCAGGTGGAAGACCTGATGGCAGATGGCATGTCAAAAGAAGAAGCGGAGAAAGAAGCTCCTATAATGCAGAAAACGCAGCAAATGCTGGTGGATTGGGAAAATGGTAAGCCTGAGGTAATTGAATTATGGAAGAAAATGAATAGTTGGGTGTATTCAGGTTTTGAAGAAACATACAAACGTATTGGTACCGATTTTCATAAAGTTTATTATGAAAGTGAAACTTATTTATTAGGGAAAGTGTTTGTAGAGCAAGGGTTGCAGAAAGGTATATTTTATCGTAAAGAAGACGGCAGTGTGTGGGTTGATCTTACGGATGATGGGCTGGATGAAAAGCTGGTGCTTCGCAGCGATGGGACTTCGGTTTACATAACACAGGATTTGGGTTTAGCGCAACAGAAATACGAAGAGTATGAATACGACCAGAGCATATATGTAATTGCAGATGAGCAGAATTATCACATGAAGGTATTAAAGCTGATCCTGAGGAAACTGGAAATGCCCTATGCAGACGGCATCTATCATTTGAGTTATGGAATGGTGGAACTGCCATCAGGCAGAATGAAAAGCCGAGAGGGAACCGTTGTAGATGCAGACGATATAATTACCGAAATGGTTAGTGAAGCGGAAAGAAAAACCAGGGAACACAGCAAAATAGAAGATTTTACTAAGGAGCAATTGCATGAACTGTATGAGACAATAGGACTGGGTGCATTAAAATTCTTTCTTCTTCGGGTTGATCCAAAAAAGCGAATGATCTTTAATCCGGAAGAGTCAATAGATTTTCATGGTTTTACAGGATCATTTATTCAATATACACATGCACGGATAAAATCTATTTTAAGGAAGGCACCTACAATACTTTCTATACAGAACATTCTGTTCTGAATGCTGAATCAGAAGAAAAGAAAAAATTGCGTTTGCAGTTGTGCAAAATCACCGCTGATGTGATAAAAAAAAGTATGGGTCTCTTAGGGATTAAAGTTCCGGAGAGGATGTAAGGTACGCAACGTCCCTGCTCAACACAAGCCCATCAAAGGAGACGTTGCTGAAAAGGGAGGTTGGCATAATGCTGATGTAATTCTCCATCTGCAGGAATTGCCGTATGATCGCAAATCCCATCAAGTGTTATATTTATTCCTGCAATTACTCTTCTCATATAGTCTTATTA
>JBHENB010000046.1:0-17176 GCA_046262255.1 Chitinophagaceae bacterium | reverse complement strand
TCAACTACAGGGCCCAGCAACGGAATTCCTGATTGCATTCTTTCTCTTTCCATTTCTCTTTCGGTATCTCCGGGAATCAAGACTTTTTCAAAGCCTTTTGCAGGTTTTGCTGCACGAAAAGCTTGTATCCATTTATCCATGTGTTGTTTAAATTCTTCAGCCGGACGAAAAGCATCAATTCGCATTGCTCCAAAAAAATGCCCGATGCCTTTCCCGGGCATGGCAGACGGCATTGGTACGTAAGCAGGGAATGGTGGCACCCACGGGCCATAATTAGCTCCACTTAAAACAGCAGAAAAAATATCAACCATAGCACCAAACGCATATCCTTTATGGCTTCCATGCTCCCTGTCGCCCCCTAACGGCAGTAAAGCACCACCAGCTTTTAATTCATGGGGATTGGTAGAAGGTTTGCCATCTCTGTCCTGTATCCACCCCTTGGGTGCTTTTTCATTTTTGCGTTGCAGCATCTCCAACTTACCATTTGCAGCAGTGGTAGTAGCCATATCGGCAACAAATGGAGGTTCCTTGCCTGCGGGAAAAACCACAGCAATGGGGTTTGTTCCTAACATACGATCCACCGAAAATGTAGGTGCTACCAGCGGACTTGCATTGGTCATTGCTATACCAATCATATCATGTTCCAAAGCCATCATTGCATGATAGCCTGCAATGCCGAAGTGGTTACTGTTTTGCACACTCACCCAACCAGAGCCAACATTCTTTGCTTTATCAATAGCAATTTGCATGGCTGCAGGCGCCACAACTAATCCTAAACCACTATCACCGTCCACTGTTGCTGTAGAAGCGGTTTCCGTAATAATTGTAATATTAGCACATGCATTTACCCGCTTTGCTTCCCACAATCGTACATATCCACTCAATCGTGCAATGCCATGTGAATCAATCCCACGCAGATCAGCAGATAATAAAACTTTTGTCGCCAGTTCAGCATCGGCTTCACTACATCCAATCTTATTAAAAACTTCTTTACTAAATTCAAACAACGTGTGGTATGATACCGTAGTTATGCGCATACTGTTTTGCAATATAGCGACTGAAATCAGTAATGCTTAAAGTGAACCTTGTTGAGTTGATAAATGAATGCTTATTAAAACCATAAAACAAAAATGCTCCGATCCTTCCACCGAAGAATGCGAAGCATTGATTTACAAAAAAATCTTAAAATCTAAAATGGTAAATCGTCTGCCACTTCATCCATATTAGCCGGGGCAGATATGTCTTGCCGTGCAGGCGTTGATGCATCATTTCCCGTATTACCGATATTACCTCCCTCACCACGTCCACCGAGCAACTGTACTTCTCTTACTCTTAATGAAAGCGAAGCCCCGGCGGTACCATCATTACGGGTAAAGCTTCTAACTTCAGGTGTCCCTTCCACAAAAACTTGTTTGCCTTTTGTAAGGTAAGGCGAAAGGCCAGTGCGGTCTGTCCAATAGGCACAATCAACCCAGGTAGTTTTTTCCTGGTTATTACCCTGACTGTCTTTGTATTTTTCGGTATGTGCCACCGTAAAGTTGATGACGTTTTTACCATTAACCGTGTTCACCACACAGTCTTTTCCTAAATTTCCGATTACTTGCATTTTAATCATAGTGCTCAATTTTATTTTGCTCAATATACAGCATTTACCAATGTCGTGAATATGGTAAATGGCATTTTTCAGGAGAATAAAAATGGCGCCCCATCCTGAGCTTAACGGAGGACAGTACCGGTAAAATCATCACATCGGGTATTTTCTTAACCTTGGTTTTCGCCACCTGCCTGGTTGCTTTGATTTAATCCCCTGCCTGTTTTTTGCTGTAATTCATCAATACGTTTAGAGGCCTCTGCTTTTGTTAGACTTGTATCTAATTGTTCGCCTGCTTCGTCAGACAATGTTTGCAAATAAGACCTTTGTGCTCCTGTCATCGGTTCCTCACCTGTTTTCCATTCATCGGGGTTTTTAATCATATTGGACACTCCATGCCTGTCTTGTGAGGAATCAAATGAGTTGGAAGCTTCTGGTTCCAGAGATATTGAGGACTCTCCCCCTGTTTTCCATGCATCTGGGTCTTTCATTGTGTTAGAAATATCTGTAGTATCTATTGGTCCCTGTATATTTTGGGCATTATTTTTTTGCCGGTCTTCCTGTTGAGGTCTATCCTGCTGGTTGATTGGAGTATTTTCCTTATTCATATAATTGTTTAATAGTTATCCTACAAAAAATGCACCACCTAACCTTTGATAATTTATTTTCAGATCATTCACTGATAGAAAAACCTGTATCAATAATTTTTCCAAAGAAGATCGCATTCATCATGAGTTTACTACCGCCAAGCCAAAAACCTCTGAAGTTTGGATTATCAGCAATAGATATTACCCTTCCGCTTCCAACTCCACTCACCACAACAGCCGCAGAATTTTTTATAGCATTGAAATTTTCCCTGCTAACCCAACCACTTTGCAGTGGCTTGTCTTTATAATAAAAAGGTGTGGCAAAGGGGTTTTTACTTTTTTCAAGAAAAACTCTGTTTGCTTTAAATAAATTCAGATACGGTTGGGTATATCCATAAGCTAAAGGATGTGTAAGATCAGCCTCGGCACGGAAGATTGCACCACGCATCTGCTGTGCACCTTCAATCTGTTCCTTATCTACATACCGTAAAAATGCAGAGCTATCCACCGGCGGTTTTGCCTTTTTGAAAACTGCATTTCCTATGCCGCTTTGGGCAGCCCATGTTACGGCTTCTTCCATTACAATTAAAGTACCTCCACCCTGCACCCAGGCTCTCAGTTTGTCTTTGTTCAATTCATTGTAAGTGCCCCCAACCAGAATAATTGTAGTGTATTTGTTTAAGTCCACACGATTGAAAATAGCAGGCTCTAACTGTGTGATTGGAATATTAAAACGCTGATCCAGCAAATGCCATAATTCTCCTGCATCCATAGCATTAACACCAGGCCCGGTTACAGTTGCTATAACCGGTTTACTAATCGTTGCTAACCTGCTGCTACCCAGGTCGCTCCCGCTAAGTGAAGTACCTGTAGTAACTGCCTGAAACGTTAACTTATACTTTTCCGCAATCCCTTTCACAATTTCATAAATACGGGATGAAGAAACATTTTGCATTTGAACAGGAATCATTATAGTTCCATAATTAAATTTCTTACCGCTGCTACCAATAATCATTTCAAATGGATTGGTTGTAACCTTGCTAATAATTCCACTATTTTGAAGTTCATACAAGGCTGCAGGTGCATATAATTCACTCCATTCCAGCAAATACCCGTATTCACTTTTCCCGCCGGCAACTTCACCCCTGTTATCCAAAGAAGAATATTTTTCACCGATTAAGTTGCTGTTGAATTGCGTGTTGTTCAATTCATCATATTGTAATCCATAAGCCAGAGGCATGGTCCATGCTGTAATATCATAAAACAAGCTATCCTTATAACTTAATGTTTTTTCAAAGATGGCTTTGATCAAACGATGCTGTTTTTGGTGAGCAGGGATAACAAAAGATGTTTCCTTTTTAAAATCTATTGTACCTGTTGAAGGGTTGCTTTTTTTTATATTGTTGTTAAGATGATAAACGTCTATCTGGTGGCGCTGCAACATGCTAATAAATTCATTTGTTATTCCTTTGTTTGTTTCATTGCCAATTACGTAAGCCTTAAGTGATGAGGCAGCACCTTCTGCGAGTACTGACTTGTAAAAATCACGCTGAAAAGAAAGCAATTCTTTCCGTAATGCCTTTGCAGCTTCCAACGTAGAAAGCGTGGTTGTGAATTGATTTTTAATGGTGAATGGAAACCGCAAAATTCCATTTGCTGTTTGCTGCGCATGGCCGCGGGAGGAAGCCTGCTCAAAGAGAATTCCAATCGCACCATTCACATCCGGATAAGTGGATCCTTTTCCGTAATAAAAATCATCATAACCTTCTTTTGTATAATATAATGAGCCAATACGGTCTAAGAATGCAGCATGGTATTGCCCGATCTTACCTGTTATTTCCTGGTTTTTTTCCGGTGTTAACGGATTCACCCGTGATGGTACACCGGGTTGAAAAAAGAAGGTAGCATTACTCCCCATTTCATGGTGGTCTGTCAGGATATTTGGCTTCCACTCGTGAAATTTCTTTAATCGGTTTTGACTTTCAATATGAACAGTAGGAAGCCAGTCACGATTTAAGTCAAACCAGTAATGATTGAAACGTCCTCCGGGCCAAACCTCATTAAACTCTCTTGAGTTAGGATCAACAACTAAATTTTTACTCCGGTGTTGGTTTACCCATGTAGAGAATCGTTGCAGGCCATCAGGATTAAACGAAGGATCAAACAGTATTACAACATTTTCCAGCAGGTCATCTATTTGTTTTCCTTCGGCAGCCGCCAGGTAATAAGCACTTACAAGAGCTGCATTAGCGCCGCTTGGTTCATTGCCATGTATGGAATGGCCTATCCAGACTACAGCAGGCATTTTATCAATGTTAAGTGAACCTGATTTTGATGCATCTGTTAATTGGACATGCTGCTGACGTAACTGTTCCAGATTTTGATGATTTTTTTGCGAGGTAATGATCAGCAAAACCTGTGGCCGGTTTTCATAAGTAAACCCTATTGTTTCCAATCGTACACGCTCCGGAGCTGCTGCAGCTATTGCTTCCATGTAATTAACCAACCGGTCATGTGTAACATGCCACTCTCCTACTTCGTGGTAAATAATGTCCTTAGGTTTTGGTATAGAAACATTGTAAGTAACACTGTCTGGTAAATAATATTTTAAATCCTGCGAAAATGAAGAAAGTGTAGAAACAGCAAAAAAAAGTAGAGAACAGATTCGTTTTTTCATACAACAATTGTTAAATGAAATTAAGAAGGAAAGGTGCTTCAAAAATCAATACCTGATTTAAAAGTATGTCAGAAAATTTTTTAGAACTGCATACGCACAGTTAACAGTTTGTATTAAAAAAAGGCATAATTTTTAATACATTTGTACTTATCAAACTGCAGTTCTTTATATAACATTTATATAGCCTTAGCAGATATCCTGTACTCGGATGAACCCGGAAGTCCGGAATTATAAACTTAAATAAATCCAGAATTGAGAGAAACAATCATTAACCTTGAAACCGTAAACCCAATTGAGTTCTTCGGCGTTAATAATGGCAAGCTTGATATATTAAAAAAGAAATTTCCCCTGTTAAAAATTCTTTCCCGCGGCACCCATTTAAAGTTAAGCGGAGCACCTGAACAGGTTGACGGTGCTAAAGAAAAAATTGACCTGATCGTTCAATACCTTGAACGCAACGGGCACATGAGTGAAAATTATTTTGAGCAGATATTAGGTGGCGACGATGCAGAAACCATAGACAATTTTGTAGAAAAAAATCCAAACGATATTCTTGTTTTCGGTCCCAATGGCAAAACCGTACGGGCCCGTACCGCCAATCAAAAACGTTTGGTGACATCTGTTGAAAGGAATGATATTGTTTTTGCTATTGGCCCTGCAGGTACCGGTAAAACTTATACTGCTGTGGCCATGGCGGTAAGGGCATTGAAGAATAAAGCAATCAAAAAGATCATTTTAGCAAGGCCTGCAGTGGAAGCCGGTGAAAATCTTGGTTTTTTACCCGGAGACCTTAAGGAAAAAATCGATCCGTACCTCCGTCCTTTATACGATGCGCTGGATGATATGATTCCGGCAGACAAGTTGGGCTATTATATGAGCACCCGCACAATTGAAATTGCCCCTCTTGCTTACATGCGTGGACGCACTTTGGATAATGCGTTTATCATTCTGGACGAAGCACAGAATGCTACTGATCTGCAAATAAAAATGTTTCTTACCCGCATCGGCGCCAATGCGAAGGCCATCATTACAGGTGATATTACCCAGGTAGATTTACCTCGTAACCAAAAAAGTGGTTTGGAGAAAGCAAGTCGCATATTAAACAAGATTGAAGGTATAGGTTATATAGAACTGGATGAAGAAGATGTGGTAAGACACAAGCTGGTAAAAGCTATTTTAAAAGCGTATGATAAGGAACACAAGCGGGAACAGGAAATAGCAGAAACCCAACCCGAAAAAAGATTCGACAGGTACAGTAACAGGCCATAACAGATTACTTTTTATTACTTTGCAGGAATGAGAGGCATTTTTATTAGCTTTTTATTCCTGCAATTTCTTTTTGGGTGTAACCAAACAGACAGAACTGACAATACAACAGCATCAGAAAATGACGCAGATGCAGCAAGAAACTTTATACAATCAGCATTGGAGGGTGAGTATAAAAAAGCAGAAACCTTTATCCTTCCTGATTCCATCAACAATCAATACCTTGATGCATTGGAACGTAATTACAAAGACCGGATGAATGCAGATGATAAAACAGGTTACCGCGGAGCATCTATTAATATACATTCTATTAAAGAACTTAACGACAGCACAAGTATTATTCACTATTCTAATTCATACAAAAATCAAAGAGATTCCATCAAAGCAGTAAGAATGAATAATAAATGGCTGGTTGATCTTAAATATTCATTTCCTTCTATAACCAATCCGTCTAATGAATAATGTTTTACTGGTAGGATTAGGTGGTGCTTTAGGTAGTATTATAAGATATACTTTACAGCGTTTTAACACAGGTTCTGTCTTCCCTTATGGAACTCTGCTGGTGAACTTGAGCGGCTGTTTACTAATAGGTATTTTATGGGGTTTTTGGAACCGGAATAACTTGAATGACGAAAGCCGTACGTTGTTGATGACAGGGTTTTGCGGCGGCTTTACTACATTCTCCGCATTTACGTTGGAGGCTGTGCAACTGATCCACCAAAATAAGTGGTTGTTGCTTGTAGGTTATATAAGCTTAAGTGTAATTGGCGGTATTCTTATGACGTTTGCGGGTTATAAATTAACTAGTTGAAGCTTATGAAAACTATTAATGTATTACATCCGTGGCACGGCCCACATTACGGAGATAATGCTCCTGCAATTGTAAATGCATTGATTGAAATACCGCAGGGTTCAAGAGCTAAATACGAAATTGATAAAGCTACCGGGCTGCTTAAACTAGACAGGGTTATTTATTCTTCATTCCACTACCCGGTTAATTATGGATTTATTCCGCAAACTCTGGGCTTAGATGGCGACCCGCTGGACATACTGGTGCTTTGTTCACAAGCCATTAACACGCTTTGCCTTGTGGAAGCTATTGTTATTGGAAACATGCAGATGATAGATACAGGCACTGCTGATGATAAAATAATTGCGGTAGCTGCAAAAGATCCGTCTGTTAATCATTTTAAGGAGGTGGATGAATTACCACGCCATTTTATAAGCGAACTGAAGAATTATTTTGAACAGTATAAGGTTTTGGAAAATAAAGAGGTGCATATAGATCAGTTTCAAAACAAAGAAGATGCTTATGGTATTATCCACGAAGCAATAGAATTATACAGGCAAACATTTGTTTAATGCATACACAGCTAAAACATACAAGAGTTATGACGGCACAAATCATTATCATCATTATTATTATTGGCCTATGCGCAGGAATATTGAGCGGCCTTGTTGGGGTTGGCGGCGGGATTATTTTGGTGCCTGCTTTAGTTTATTTTTTACACTACACCCAACACCAGGCACAGGGAACTTCTTTAGGCGTACTCACCTTCCCGGTTGTGATTGTAGCGTTTTTAAAATATTATAATGATTGTAAAGAGATGGGAGTGCCTATTGATTTTAAAATAATAGCAATACTGGCTATAGGATTTTTAATTGGCGGTTATGTAGGCAGCACCATTGCATTAAAAATTGATAAAGACACATTGCGAAAAATTTTTGCTGTTATATTATTTTATACTGCAATTAATATGATGGGGTGGGATAAAGCAATTATTAATTTGTTCCGAAAATGAGAAAAGTAGCTATCCCTTAACTAATTTATGACAAACGAAAACTATATCAACTATGGCAAGCGTAATTTAAAGTATTAGGATAAGATCCTTCTGATAGAATGCAGCTTGTGAGAGTATTCGTTTCTTTCCTCGTTATAAATTCCCGCTTCATATAATTTATCTGTTCTTACTTTCCCCGATGCATGAACAATTCTGTTCTCGTTCAATACTATTCCCACATGAATAACCCTGCCCTTCTCATTTTGAAAAAAAGCAACATCTCCCTTAGTGGCTTCAGATAAACTAGCTACAGAAATCCCTTCTGTAGCCTGTTGGTATGCATCCCTTTGCAATTGCACCCCAAGAATTTTAAAAACAACCTGAACAAATCCGCTGCAATCCATACCCATGAATGTTCTGCCGCCCCATAGGTAAGGAGCATGATACCACAATTGTAAAATGTTCTCTAACAAATCAATATCTGCTTTATCATTCCTTTTCCGGTACGGCCCTTGAACTTCATAATCCTTATTCCATAACTTCTTTGTTTGGGGATTGAGACCTGTAAGTGATGAACCAGCAGGAATAATAAATTGAGTGCCTTTTGTAATTATTTTATTCATGTCTATAGCAACATATTCGTTAGCCATAACGGCAACAGACTTCTCTACTTCTAATACTAAATGGTAAGTTAGCCAACCTTCATAATTATCATGTATTGATCTTATTTTAAACCATTCCTCCTTTTGCTCCAGGATCTCCATAGTTTCGCCAAATAGTAATTGATTTACCATTTCACTTCTATGAGAAGGCTCGCTACGAACTGCAGCCGCAGCCACAATGCAAATTGCAAACTGCATGTATTTATATTTTATGAATTGTGAAATTTTACTCTAAGTGCATCTTATCAATTGAAATTAGTTATTTTCCTTTTGTGAACACAAGCCGTCATCAACATATACCCGATGCTGAGTTGCTGGAACTTTATTACCATCAAAAAGACCAGCAATGGCTTGGCATTTTACTGGAACGATACACATTATTATTGCTGGGTGTATGTATGAAATATTTGAAAAACGAAGAAGCAGCGAAAGACGGTGTGCAGCAGATCTTTTTACAAGTACTAACAGCGGCCCCAAAGTACCGGATTGATTACTTTAAGTCGTGGTTGTACATGGTTGCTAAAAATTATTGTTTGATGCAACTTAGAGGCAAAGGAAGAAATACAAAAGAAATTAAAGACGAAATAATTGTCCGGAGTGAAGATGAAAATAAACCTGCATTTACCGAAGATGAGAAAACCTATGATTTGCTGGAGGAGTCCCTTGAAGAATTAAACAATGAGCAGCGGCAATGTGTAATTTTGTTTTACCTGCAAAAGAAAAGCTATAATGAAATAAGCGAGAAAACAGGTTATAACCTAATGCAGGTAAAAAGTTATATTCAAAATGGAAAAAGAAATTTAAAGTTGATGCTGGAAAGAAAACTAAATCAAAGTGCAAGCGAATAATTATGCAGGAAAATCTAAAAGATATATTAAGTCATCTGTCTACGAATGTTGATCAGGAAACTCTTTTGCTTTACCTCCAGGGAAAATTATCAGCAGAAAAACAACATGAAGTAGAAAAGCAAATTTTAGAAAGCGACTTTGCTTCCGATGCAGTGGAAGGTTTACAAAAATTAAAAGATGAGCAACGCATAGCATTAATTGTAGCTCAGTTGAACAAGGAACTTAAAAAGAAAACACAAAAGAGAAAGTCGCAAAAAGACAAACTCAAACTACATACCCAACCATGGCTGTTGATAACTATAGTTATTATTTTACTGCTTATTCTTGTCAGCTATTTTATTATTCACCGACTTCAACAATAAATATTACTGGTACTGAATATAAACCGGCTTTGGCACTAAATTCAATATAGCTGGAACAGGAAGTAATTCCTTTTCTGCTGAGCGTTCTGTATCATTTTTATAAAACAATTTTACACCGGTGAACTGTACAGGTTCCGGGAAAATCCAACTGCGGTATGTACCAATTTTTTTTGCGTGTCCGCCCCAGCCATCCATGTGCATTACTATCTGCACCTCTGGTTGTAGTTTAATGTTCCTTGTGTTGGTGACCATCCCCTGAGTGAAACGGTGTATTACTAAAATTTTAGGTGGTAGATTATGTTTCTTTACTAAATCAGCAAGGTAATTCGTAGTAAAATTTATATCTGAAGCATCGTAAGTACCAATCACTGTACCGGGTCGTTTTCCTTTTGGGACCATTGCAAATTCAGGATCAATACCTAAATGCACATTTGGCATTGACATATATTTTTCAAATTCCGGTAATTCATGTTGTATGGTGCTTAATCCTACCTGTACATCAATAAACACAAGTGCATTTATTTCTTTGGCCCAACTGATTACAGTATCAATCTGGGAAAAAGGCATTCGGGCACGGTACTTCCCATCTTTGCCAGGTGCAAGCTGGGCAGTAACAGCAATATAATGCAGTGCAGGAATTGCTTTGATAACACTATCTGCATCTGACCATTTTTTTACCTCTGCCATCAGCATTTTAAACATGGTAGATTTCTGGAATTCACCTAAAGCACCCATACTGGTAGAGTATAAATTACCATAATAAGCAATGATTCTTTTAAATGGTAAAATGGCTCCTGCTTTTGGATATTCATGCTTTACGGGCCACCTTCCTGTTGTATCTCCATTGCTGATGTATTGCTGTAAACGGTTGTATTGTCCCGTGTCTAAACCACCCGTTGAATTGTTTGCTTTTGTTGATTTATGATCTTTTGCAGAATCCACATTGTTTCTTTCTTTTTGTGCAGCAGGATTTGTACATGCAATAAAAATACCTATAACACTAAAAATTAATGCTCTTTTCATTCCTTGTCTTTGATAATGAAGATAGGCTAACGAATGGACTTGTTTGCTTACATTTTTTTTCTAATCACTCCGGTTTTATTATACTTATCTTTGGCGTTAGTATCGTGGGGCAGTAATATGATTATTTCTTTCAGAAGTTCAGAAACTGAAAAAATATGGAATGGTGAGTGGGTAAAGAAACTGCCAATAGAAATTCAGGAAATTGGACGAAGAAAGTTAAGGATGCTTAATAATTCAACTAATTTGACAGATCTTAGAATACCATCTTCAAACAGACTTGAAAAACTATCAGGAAAGTTGAAAAACTTTTATAGTATTCGAATTAACGATCAGTGGCGCATTATTTTTAAATGGAGTACAGGCAGTGCTTCTGAAGTAGAAATCATGGATTATCACTAAACTTTTAGAATGGCAAAACTTAAAAATATTCATCCTGGAGAAGTCCTTTTAGAAGAGTTTCTGATTGTTTTCAATATTTCCGCTTACAAATTAGCAAAGGATATTGGTATTCCTCAAACAAGAATTTCAGAAATCATTAAGGGAAATAGAAGAATTACAGCGGATACTGCTTTAAGACTTAGTAAATATTTTGGTAACTCTGCTAAGTTCTGGCTAGGGCTTCAAGATGATTATGACCTTGAAGAAGAAAAAAGCTCTAAGAGAGCTATTTTAGATTCTATAAAGTCCTTACAAAAATATCACGCTGCATAGTGGGGTTGTCACGTGTCAGTTGAGGTATGGATTGAAATCCATAGACAATGGCCCTCGGTTTTGGCTGCCTTTAGTAATAAAGGTTTTACTATTGAACATTACTTTTATGAATCCTCGGGTACTAATGTCAAATATCAAGGGAATCTATAGTCACTTAATGTTTAATAAAAGTAAAAGGTACAAAAAATTATTGCCGGTAGTTTTCGTTGGCCCCCTGTACATCCATAAAATACACAAAACCGCAACTAAGGAAGATACTTATCAATCTTATTGGGTATGAGATAAAGTAAGGGAGTAATAATGAAAAGGGCAATGCTCACCATAGGAACAAAAAAAGACAGCCCGATAGCAATAACATAGATAATTGGTGACCCCAAAAAAGAAATATCCGCTTCCCGTTTCATTTCCACCGGCACCTCTCTATGCAACAATGAAGGCCTGTTGATGCCATATATCCACTGGGCATATAAAGTAAGATTGCACAGGATAAGATTTACACCATATGCCATAATTGTGTACCACCGTAAAGCATTTTCTGCAAGAAACCTGGTACTGAAAGGCACCAGGCACACGACCATATAAAAAAGCACACCAAGAAAAATAAAATGCCTGTTGCACTTGCCAATGTATTCAAACATCATCCGGTGGCCAAACCACATAATGCCCATCAACACAAAGCTTATCACATAACACATTAATCCTATCCATGTCTTTTGTATAGCATGTTGAAAATCAGACCAGGAGTTACCATGTACTTCCGGCAAATGCAGTTCAAGTACCAGGATGGTCATGGCAATTGCAAAAATGCCGTCACCTAAAGTTTCCAGCCTTAGCGATGCCATGTGTAGTTTTGGCCTGTCGTGCTCCATTTGTCTAAACTAAAATATTTGAAGAAAAAAGAGAAATTTATCGAAGAATATTACTTCTTGTCTTTTATAACCATAAGCAGGAAATGCTGCAGAAAAATTATTATTTCCTTTATTATTATATCGCATTGTATTTAGGAACAGGACTTGTAATCCGCGGGTTGATGGTTATTTGTAAACGAAAATCACTATAATAATAGTTATGGACCAACTTAATAACAAACTAAAAATGAAGCTTATCCCGATAGAAGAAAGACTTGAAGAAAACGAAGAATTTACCAGCAATCAATTGTGCCACGAGACTATTTATATTACAATTGATTTTTACAAAAAAGTAGGATTTGCAAAACCATGGATTAGTTATTTCGCCGAAGTAAATGGTCATTTAGTGGGTGCTGGTGGCTTTAAAGGACAACCAATTAACAATACTATAGAAATTGCTTACGGCACATTTGAAAAGTATAGAAACCAGGGGATTGGCTCAGCAATATGTAAGCACCTTGTAGACTTATCACTTAAAACTGACCCTTCTATAAAAATCACTGCAAGAACACTTCAGGAAGAAAATTCCTCGACAAGAATACTTAAGAAAAACAATTTTGTTTTAATTGGCACAGTAAATGACCCGGAAGATGGAGAAGTTTGGGAATGGCTTTTTAAACCACCTGAAGACAGAGGTAGCACGAATGCTGCTATAACTTCTTAACACTCCTAACTAATCTCAGCCACAACACAATTTGTATCTTTGCAGCCCATGAGCAAACACGGAAAAATTTTGGTGGCTATGAGCGGTGGTATTGACAGTACCGTTACCGCATTAATGCTTCATGAGCAAGGCTATGAGGTTGTGGGCATTACTATGAAAACGTGGGACTATGCAGCAAGCGGCGGCGGTAAAAAAGAAACCGGCTGCTGTAACCTCGATAGCTTTAACGATGCCCGCATGGCTGCTGTGCAACACGGTTTTCCGCATTACATTCTTGACATAAGGGATGAGTTTGATGGTTTTGTGGTGGACAACTTTGTGGATGAATATTTAGCAGGTCGAACTCCCAATCCGTGTGTGTTGTGCAACACACACATTAAGTGGCGTGCATTGCTGAAAAGAGCTGATTCGTTGGGCTGTGAGTTTATTGCAACCGGGCATTATGCATCGGTGCATCAACACCGAAACGGAAGATTTGTAGTGAGCAAAGGCGTTGATGAAACAAAAGATCAAAGCTATGTTTTGTGGGGCTTGCAACAGGATCTGTTGAGAAGGACGTTGTTACCCTTAGGAACTTATCGCAAAATACAAATCCGGCAAATGGCTCATGACTTTGGTTATCCCGAACTGGCTAAAAAAAGTGAGAGCTATGAAATTTGTTTTGTACCGGATAATGATTACCGGGGTTTTTTGAAACGTAAAGTAAAAGGACTTGAAGAAAACGTTGCAGGTGGATATTTCGTAGATAAGAATGGAAACATTTTAGGTCAGCATAAAGGTTTTCCTTTTTATACTATTGGCCAACGGAAAGGATTGGACATTGCATTAGGAAAACCTGCTTATGTTACTCAAATTGATCCTGATACGAACACTATTGTTTTAGGCGATGAAGAAGACCTGGAGAAAGAAGAAATGAAAGTGGGTAAAGTGAACTGGATAAAATATGAAGGCTTGACTGGTGAAATGCAAGTTGTGACAAAAATTCGTTATAAAGACAAAGGCGGCTTGTCAACGATCATTCCTGACGCAGATGGTGTTACTGTTCACTTTTATGAAAAAGCAAAAGGTATTGCTCCCGGACAAAGTGCAGTTTTTTATGAAGGTGATGATGTGATTGGTGGAGGAATAATACAGAGATGACAGTTGACAGTTCACAGATGACTGTTGGCAGTAACATTATAGCATTTCAACTTATCAACTAGTCAACCATTCAACTTTTCCACTTCTGAACATATCAACGTAAATTCATCCTGCTTAACTTATGAAAACAAATTTTTTTTCTATAATAATTACTGCTACTGTAGTTCTTTTTCTTCCCGGGTGTGATCCGGAAAAGGAAGAATTTCAATCTTCGAATGTTACTGATTATTTTCCATTACAGGTGGGGAAATACATTACTTATCGGTTAGATTCCACTGTTTTTACAGTGCAGGGAAGAGCAGAAGAGGTACACTCCTACCAGGAAAAACATGAAGTAAATGCGCAGGTAACTGATAATCTTGGCAGACCCAGCTATCGCATATTCCGGTATATACGGGATCTGGCAGGCACACAGGCATGGCGTGCAAACGGAACATACTTTATTACACCTCTTGAGAATTCCATTGAAATAATCGAGAATAATTTAAGAATCGTGCGGCTTATTTCACCCATCCGGGAAGGTACCACATGGAAGGGAAACCGCTACCTGGCAACAAATCCCTATGGTTCCCAATATACTTTCAGCAATGATGATGCTATGGCTGACTGGGAATTTACAATTGATTCTGTGAATACATCTTTTGTAGTGAATGGTACAACCATTGATAGTGTTATCACCATAACGCAGGTTAATGAATCCATAAATGTCCCCATTACCGATGCAAGATCATATGCATTCAAAAGTTTATCTGTAGATAAGTTTGCTAAGAATATAGGTTTGATATACCAGGAACTTGTTTTATGGGAGTATCAGCCAAATCCCGGGGGTACTGCTTACAAGGTTGGTTTTGGTATAAAAAGAACTATGATTGATAGAAATTGATTTGCAAATCTGTTCCATGAAAAAATTCTACTTCCTTATAATTCTTTGTGCATTAATTACTGATGCCCTCCAGGCGCAGCACACACGATATATAATCCGGTTCAGGGATAAATCGGGTACACCTTTCTCCGTTTCCAATCCTGCAGCATACTTATCGCAACGCAGTATAGAACGCCGTACACGTTACAACATTTCGCCGGATAGTACGGACTTGCCTGTTTCACCGGGCTACATTGATAATGTTCGTAATGCCGGTGCTGTAACTATTCTAAATGTTTCAAAATGGTTAAACCAGGTTTCTATTCAAACAACGGATCAGGCTGCATTAAGCAAGATCAACAGTCTTCCTTTTGTACTGTCTGTTGCACCAATTGCAGCCCGTGTAAATAATACTGTGGACGAAGACGTAAAAAATAAGTTTAAGGAAGATGTTTACGAGTTAGGACAACGTTCAAGCCTTGCATCAACACGTAGAAGTTACAATACTGCTGCTGATTATTATAATTATGGACGATCGTATGCACAGGTACACATACATAATGGCGAGTTCCTGCATAACATTGGCCTGCGGGGTCAGAATATGATCATAGGCATGCTTGATGCAGGTTATCTCAACTACACATCTTTAAGAGCATTTGACAGCGTTCGGGTAAACGGACAGATACTGGACACCTATGATTTTGTTGCAAGAGAAACAAGCGTAGTAGAAGACGATGCACACGGAATGATGTGTTTCTCGATTATTGCAGCCAATATTCCCGGAGAATTTGTAGGTACTGCCCCTAAAGCAAGTTTTTATTTGTTCAGAAGCGAAGATGCTCCAACAGAATATCCAATTGAAGAACACAATTGGGTATGCGCCGCTGAAAGAGTGGACAGTGCAGGCGGAGATGTTATTACTTCTTCCATAGGCTACTCAGATGGCATGTCAGATCCGGCTTTTAATCACACGTATGCAGAAATGAATGGCAATACGACAATAGCTGCAATAGGTGCTGATCTTGCTGCAAAAAAAGGAATTCTGGTTTTGAATGGTGCAGGAAATCAGGGTACACAGCCTTTTCACTACATTTCTACTCCTGCAGATGGTGACAGTGTGCTTGCTGTAGGCGCAGTAAATGCCAGTGGTGTTGTAGGCAGCTTTTCCAGTTATGGACCTTCATCCGACGGACAAGTAAAACCTGATGTTGCTTCTGTGGGTGTGGGAACTATTATTCAATCAACAAACAATACAATTGCAGCAGGCAACGGAACTTCGTTTGCCTGCCCTAATATGGCCGGTCTTGCAACTTGCCTATGGCAAGGCTTCCTGGAGTTTAACAACATGAAAATTGCAAATGCTCTGAGACAGGCCGGCAGTATTGCAACAACTCCCAATGATAGAATTGGATTTGGCATTCCGGATATGAGAAAGGCAACTATCATCTTATTGAAAGAATTTACTAAAGGCAGTGTTTCTTCTGCAGATTGTAGATCAACTATTAACTGGACGAGCAAGGACGTTGCCTCCATGAAATATGAAATTGAGCGAAAGGCACCCGGTGAAGCAAACTTTACTAAAGTGGCTGAACGCTTTGGGTCAGGTAGTGTTTTTGCTACTCATGTCTACCAGTTAACTGACACATTGGTGAATGTTCAGGCAGGTACTATTTCTTATCGTATCCGGCAGGTTATAGATACTTCTGCAGCTTCTTTTTTTGCTGATTATTTAGATACAATTTCTGTCGCCACAAACTCGTCCTGTATTACTACAGGAATAGATGCTGTTGCAAATAACATTGAAATCATACTTGCTCCAAATCCTGCTACCAATAATGTTTCTTTAAAAGTAACAACACTTAATGCAGTGCAAAACCTGCATATCCGCATTGCAGATGCAGCAGGCAAAATTGTAGCATCCTTAAGGGAAAGCAAACCTGCAGGAACTACAACCATTCCGGTTTCCATTGCTCGATTTGCTAAAGGAAAGTACTACATAAGCATTTACAATAATGGCAATTTATTAGCAACCAAAGAGTTGATGAAGCTATGATGCGGTGAACAGAGCAGCGAACAATGTATCTGCTTTGCTGG
>JBHENB010000045.1:16734-17225 GCA_046262255.1 Chitinophagaceae bacterium | reverse complement strand
GGATAAAAGCGTTCACTTTTTTCAATGAGGTAATTAAAGTTCTCGGTTCCGGTATCATGATTCAATGATGCAATAATTACAACCTGCGCATCAAACACATCCCGGATCTTATTGCCCACCAGGTCATAGATAGCGTTCATATCCAATTCACGTGCTAAGCCTTCCTGCACGCTGTTGATAACAGCTAACTCTGCAGTACGTTGTTCTGTCTCTTTCAGCAGGCGTGTAGTTTCATCAAACAGCCTTGCATTTTCTAACGCCACACTCATGCTGTTTGCAAGTGTTTCCAGAAGGCGGACATCAGATTCACTGAATGCATTTTCAATTTCGTTGTTTTGTAGGCTGATATAGCTGTTTACTTTATCTCCGATAATAAGTGGCACAAAAACCCCCGACTTGGTCATATTGGTACCCGGCACGGTTCTTAATCCAAACCTGGCGTACGCTTCCGCATAATTTGTGTTGATTACCATCCGTTCCCGAGTGACTAT
>JBHENB010000045.1:0-16724 GCA_046262255.1 Chitinophagaceae bacterium | reverse complement strand
AATTTATCGTATGGCCGAGACACTGGGTAATACCTTTGGCCATCTTCAATCAGGTATTTGAAGTGCTCCGTTGCTGTTTCGTGATCAAAGGTGGCAATTATAACTACCTGCGCATTGAACAACTCTTGGATCCTATTACCAATCAGGTCATAGATCGCCTGCATATCCAGCTCTCTCGCTAGTCCTTCCTGCACACTGTTGATCACACCTAATTCAGCTTTTTGTTGTTCGGTTTCTTTTAACAAACGTGTAGTTTCATCAAAGAGCCGGGCATTTTCTAAAGCTACTCCCATGCTGTTAGCTAAAGTCTCCAGCAGCCGAACATCAGAATCACTGAATGCATTTTCTTTATCTATATTCTGTAAGCTTATATAACCTGTAACTCTGTCGCCAATCACAAAGGGAACATAGATGCTTGACTTTGGCTGCTCTGTACCTGGTATTTTTTTTACGCCAAAAGTGGCAGCAACTTCATCAAAATTTTTGTTGATCAGAATTTTTTCTCTTGTTGCAATCAGATGTTTCCTCAAAATGTTCAGCGGCCGCGGAGCAGGATAATAGCGTTCACTTTTTTCTATAAGATAATGAATATGCTCTGTTTCATTTTTATGATCAAAAGTGGCAATACCGACTGCCTGGGCATCGAAGAGTTCACGAATACGGTTTCCAACAAGATCATAGATGGCCTGAATATCCATCTCTTTTGCAAGCGCATCCTGCACACTGTTTATCACCGCCAGTTCGGCTGTCCGCTGTTCGGTTTCTTTCAAAAGATGGGCATTCTGCAGAGCGGTGCTCATGCTGTGCGCTAAGGTTTCCAGCAAGCGAACATCAGAATCACTGAAGGCATTTTCTTTATCTGCGTTCTGCAGGCTTACATAACCTGTAACGGAATCATCAATAATCAAAGGGACATACAATGCAGACTTAGGAAATTCTGAACCGGGAAGTACCCTCATCCCAAACTGGCGGTAAGCATCTTCAAAGTTTTCCCGAATATGTATCTTCTGCTTTGTGTCTATTAAGCTTTGTCTTAATTTATCAAAAGGCCGTGGTTTTAACTGGAATAATTCTCCTTTTTCTATTGCATAGCCGAAATTCTCCGTAACGGATTCGTGATCAAATGTGGCAATAATCACTCCCTGTGCGTCAAAAGTGTCGCGGATATGATCGCCCACAAGATTGTATATGTCCTGAATACTGAGCTTACGGGCCAGCGCCTCCTGAACACTGCTGATTACAGCTAATTCAGCTTCCCTTTGCTGCAACTTTGATTTGCTTTCTTCAAGTTCTCTCTCAATTACAGGATTGTCTGTATGCTCTTTTATCATAAATACTCAGAATAACGTTAAGCAATAGTTGGTGTTTCGCCGGAAGTTTAGCAAGAATGCTGCAACAGTATTTAAATATAACACAATCTGCTTATTCAGAGCAGCTTTATCCAAAAGCTAACTTAATAGATCTTACTTTTTCACATCTCCGTGAAAAATTTGTGGAAGTAAGGAATAGTTTCTATCCCTTTATAGTAGTTTTCGATATTAAATTTTTCATTCGGGGAATGAAGGTTGTCACTGTCCAGTCCAAAACCCATAAACACTATTTTAATTCCAAGCTCTTTCTCAAGAATAGAACAGATGGGTATGCTGCCTCCTCCGCTTACAGGTATGGGTTCTTTACCAAATGTTTTTTCAACAGCTTTTGCAGCAGCTTTATATCCTTTGCTATCAATAGGGGTCACATAAGGTTCGCCACCATGGTGCTCAAATGCTTTTACAGTAACTGAAGGCGGAGCAATCTTCCGGAAATGTTGCAATAACATTTCGGTTATCTTTTTTGAAGATTGATTTGGAACCAGCCGCGCTGATATCTTTGCTGTAGCTCTTGATGGCAAAACTGTTTTTGCACCTTCACCTGTGTATCCTCCGCAGATACCATTTATTTCCAGTGTTGGTCTTATACCTGTACGTTCATTTGTAGAGAACCCATTTTCACCCCATAATTCCTTTACTCCCAGGTCTCTCTTATATTCATCTTCATCATAAGGTGTTCTTGCAATTATCTCTCTTTCTTCTCCTGTTGCTTCTACAACATCATCATAAAAACCTGGAATTGTAATATGATTGTTTTCATCATGGCACGATGCAATCATTTTACACAAAATGGTAATTGGATTAGCCACAGCCCCTCCGTATATTCCACTATGCAGGTCGCGGTTAGGCCCCTTTACTTCTACTTCAATGTAAGACATGCCTCTAACTCTCACATCCAGCGAAGGATTTTCCATGCTTAACATAGCACTATCGCTGATAAGAATTACATCTGCTTTTAATAAGCCCTTATTTTCTGCTACAAACTTCTCCAGGTTAGGTGATCCAACTTCTTCTTCACCTTCAATTAAAAATTTAATATTAGTTGAAAGCGTATTTGTTTTAACCAGCGTTTCCAATGCTTTAATATGCATAAAAAATTGCCCCTTGTCATCAGCGCTTCCTCTGGCGTAAACCTTTCCTTCTTTTATTACCGGCTCAAAGGGACCGCTATGCCATAAGTCCAGTGGTTCGGGGGGCTGCACGTCATAATGGCCATAAACCAGTACAGTGGGTTTTGATGGATCTATACTCTTTTCCCCGTACACCACAGGGTGTCCTGCTGTTTCCATTACTTCTGCCTTGTCTGCACCAGCGTCCAGAATGCACTGGCGTACTGCATCAGCGCACCTGCGCATATCTTCTCTGTGCTCACTTTTTGCACTAACTGACGGTATGCGTAACAGTTGCATCATTTCCTTTAAAAACCGATCCTTATTTTCCTCCTGGTATTCTTTCCACACTTGTTCCATAGCTAAAATTTATTGTTGCTAAGGTAAGGTGTTGCACCCGAGGAATTGCATCTCTATATCTATGGGGACTGGCTGAAGTATATTTTTATCGGTTGCGATTTTTACCAGGGGATAATGTTGTTGCCTTTGTTACAGCATCACCACCAAATTCGTTTTTAATTTCATCTATGGTTTTATACAAAAGCAATTTTTCCCTGCCATCATCAAATAAGTTCATTTGCATGGTGAAAGGTATTAGGTGACTAAAACGAACACCAAGCAATCTTATCTTTTCACCTTTCTTATATAACTTTTCAAAAATGCTTTTGGCCCTGGCAATCAAAACATTATCTAAGGCAGTATAATCTATCACTTCCTGGCGTGTGGTTTTCTCAAAATTCGCGTACTTGATCTTTACTGTAATACAGCCTGTCAGTTTCTTTTCATCCCGTAAATCATGGGCTGTCCGTTCTGTTAATCTTACAAGTTCCTTATGCAAAAAAGTTTTATCATTAGTGTCTTCATTGAATGTATTTTCATGTGAAATAGATTTTTGCTCACTATAGTGCTCCACAACACTCGTATCTATCCCATAAGCTTTTTTATGCAATACTGTTGCCCAGGAACCAAGTTGATGCTCTAACGAAGCAACTGGTGTTTTTGCAATATCCTCAATGGTAAAAATTCCAAGATTTTTTAATTGCTGCTCTGTTTGCTTTCCAACCATTGGAATTTTATCTATTGTCAATGGCCACAAAAAAGATGTTTCTTTTCCTGCCGGAATTTCCAGGAAGCCATTGGGTTTGGCTTCATTAGTAGCCATTTTACTAACCAGTTTGCTGGTAGAAAGGCCACAGGAAATAGTTAACCCTGTTTCCTTATAAATTATTTGCCGTAATTCCTGTGTGTATTTACTTACGCCAAAGAACTTATCCATGCCGGACAGGTCTATGTAAAACTCATCAATAGAAGCTTTTTCAAATACAGGGACCTTTTCGGCAATGATATCCGTAACCAACCTGGAGTAGTAACTATAATCATGATAACTGCCTTTGATAACTATAGCTTCAGGGCAAAGCTGCAATGCCTTTCGCATAGCCATAGCACTTTGTATTCCGAATTTACGTGCCTCGTAGTTGCATGCCGCTACCACACCACGAACAGAATCTCCCCCTACAACCAATGGCTTACCTTTGAGCGAAGGATTTTTTAAACATTCGACAGATACAAAAAATGCATCCAGATCAAAATGAGCAATATGTGTTATTTTTTGATCCACAGAATAAAATTACTGTAACAAGGTAGTTTTTTTGCCCGGCTGCCATTTGAAACTCCTATTTTAGCTTTGTATAAAAATCAGGCAAATGAAAAAATTTAAAAGTGAAGATTTAATAAATGAATTGCAGATCGATGTTGGTAAAATTATTGCCGTAGCCGAATTTTTCAAAGGCGTAGAAAAGGGAAAACTGGTTTACCAGGACCATAAAGATAAATGGAGCGTTGTTCAGATACTGGAACATCTGAATTCGTATGGGCGCTATTATTTGCCAGCTATTGACAAAGCCATTGCTCAAAAAACGAACGAAAATTCAGCATGGTTCAACCCCGGCAGGTTGGGCAGTTATTTTACAAATTCCATGAAGCCTACTAATGTATTTGAAGTAAAAAATAAAATGAAAGCAATGAAGAATTATTGCTTTCCAAATAATTTGAATGTTGACACTGTGCTGAATGAATTTTTAGAACAAAAAAATCTACTGCTCCGGTTGCTGGAAGTTGCAAAAGACAGAGACTTAAACACCATCCGGATTTCTATTGCTATAAGTAAACTAATAAGGTTAAAGCTGGGAGATGTATTTCGCTTTTTGGTTGCACATGAGCAGCGACACATGATACAGGCACGCAATACATTGAAAGTAGTTGGTGTTGCTACAGATAAATTTCCAGTAATCCTTCAGGCAACTCCACAATAACCTGCTGGTCTTTTTGGTTAACTTTTTTTAGAGTTTCTGCATTAAGCGGAATCAGCACTTCCTTGTTGTTGATTTCTATTCGGCAAAGCAATTGGTAGGGCTGTTCTATTACCTCTAAAATTTTACCTAACTCTTTCTCTTTTTCAATTACGCTAAATCCAAGTAAGTTGCCGGGAGAGGACTTTGCTGAAAATTTTTTAAAATCTTCTTCTGGCAGCCAAACATCTTTTTGGGTAAGTTTTATGGCTGCTTCGCGAACATTCACATCCTGCAGCTTGAGGTAAAGCTCATTGTTACTTTTTATCCGTGTGCTTTCAATAAACCATGGAATAAAGGCATCTTTATGTTCTTCTATGAATATTGCCTTTAAATCTTTGAGTGAAGTTTTTTTGCCAAGAGAATGCTTCAGGATCATTTCACCCTTCAATCCGAATACCGCGACTAATTTTCCTATTTTGAAATATTCGGTCATTGGAAAGCACGAGGAGTTAGAAGTTCAGAGTGGACAGTTCAGAGTTAATAGTTCTGAGTTAGAAGTTCAAAAGTTCAGGTAATAAGTTCAGAGTAAAAAATAATAGGATAGTATAAACACACGGAATAGAGTTCAACTCCATCAACTTCAAACTAAAAACTACAAACTAAAAACTCTTTTACCCTTCCGCATCTGAATTACCCGCAGGTCTGCTTTCTCTTCGCATCGGAGGATTTCTTCTTGATCTTCTTTCCCTCAATGCATCTTCGTGGCGTTTCTTCATTTGCGCTTCATGCTCCGTGTGCCACTTCTGAAATTTCTCCATTGCAGTTGCTTCATCAAACAAGCCAAGTTTTACACCTCGAAGCAGGTGCTTTAGATATAAAACTCCTTTGTAGGAAAGTATGCGGCGAACAGTATCTGATGGTTGTGCACCTTTATTCAGCCAATCCAGTGCCCGCTGGCGGTCCAACTGAACAGTAGCAGGAATGGTTAAAGGGTTATAAGTTCCTAACTTTTGAATGAATTTCCCATCCCGGGGGCTACGGCCATCGGCCACTACAATAAAATAAAAAGGTCTTTTCTTAGACCCATGTCTTTGTAGACGGATTTTAACTGGCATCTTAAATAGAAATTTAAATGCGGTGAATAAAAAAATTACTGGGGCAGCAAATGTAAGCAACCCTATGTTAATTCGCAATAGCAGAAAGAAAAGTTTTTGTTAACCAGCATTTAAGCCTTGATGCAGCTTCTGTTGCGACGCTCCATTTATCTTCCGGAGTTCTGTTAAGCAAACATCTTGTTGAAAATTTCGGATAACTATATTAATCCATTACAAATCCTTTTTACTATGGAGGGACCTTCGTAAATAAGACCCGTCCAGACTTCTATTAAAGATGCGCCTGCCGAAAATTTTTCATTTGCATCAGCACTATTAAAAATACCTCCGCTTGCAATTATAGGGATGGTGCCGTTTGTTTTAATATGAATATATTTTATTAAGTCTGTGGACTTTTGCTGCAATGGCTTTCCGCTTAATCCTCCTAAGCCAAACTTTTGTATTTGCTTGTAGCTCGTGGCTAAAAGCTCACGGCTTACTGTCGTGTTTGTAGCTACAATTCCATCTAATTTAATTTGTTTTGCTAAATCAATCACATCATCAATTTGTGGAAACGTAAGGTCAGGTGCAATTTTTAAAAGTATGGGTCTTTGGGTTGGGTACTTAGCATTTTCATTTTGCAGGTGAATTAAAAGTTTTTGTAGAGATGTTTTTTCATGTAATTCCCGTAAGCCAGGCGTATTGGGAGAGCTTACGTTCACTACAAAAAAATCTACGTAAGGGTGCAATGCGTTAAAGCAAATTGCATAATCTTTCCATGCATCTTCGTTAGGAGTGTATTTGTTTTTACCAATATTGCCACCGATGATGAGGTTTAAGGTTTGAGGTTTAAAGTTTGAAGTTTTATGTTCAGCCTCGTAATTCATACTTCGTATTTCTCTCCATTTTCTTAATCGTTCACCAATCACTTCCACTCCATCATTATTAAAACCCATTCTATTAATTAGTGCTTTGTCTTTTGGTAAACGGAACAACCGGGGCTTCTCATTACCTGATTGTGGTTTTGGAGTAACAGTACCAATTTCTACAAATCCAAAACCTAATATTTCCAGCTCTCGTAAATACTTTGCATTTTTATCAAATCCGGCAGCTAATCCAACACGATTTTTAAATTGCAGATTCCATATTTCAGAGTGCATATTTCCTGCAGATTTAGGCTTGAAGCTTTTAGCAATAGCTTTTCGAATTATATTGCCACTGCACAATACCTTCAAAATGTTCATGGAAAAATAATGCGCTGTTTCCGGTGGAAGTAGAAATAAAAAGCTTCGGAGTAGCCGATACATTATTGCGAAGATAGATGGAGAAAGCTGACTGGTTAATTAGTTGGAAGTTGATAAGATGATTTACATAAAATTGAGTATTGTTACCTTTACATGTCAACAAAGCAACTATTCACTTTTCAACTATTTACGAATGCAGGAAGCATATATTGTAGCAGGATATAGAACGGCAGTAACAAAAGCAAAAAGGGGCGGGTTCCGGTTTTACCGTCCGGATGACCTCGCTATTGAAGTAATTAAGAACCTATTGGCTTCAGTGCCTCAGCTGGATAAAAATTTAGTGGATGATGTAATAGTTGGCAATGCAGTTCCGGAAGCAGAACAGGGGTTACAGGTGGGCAGAATTATAGCTGCCCGGGCTATTGGTTATGACACACCGGGTATGACCGTAAACCGCTATTGTGCTTCAGGACTGGAGACCATTGCCATCGCAACTGCAAAAATCCGAATGGGAATGGCAGAATGTATTATTGCAGGAGGAACCGAAAGCATGAGCATGGTGCCAACTGCCGGCTGGAAAACTGTTCCTGCATACTCCATTGCTAAGGACGATCCTGATTATTATTTAAGCATGGGTTTAACTGCAGAAGCAGTAGCCAAAGAATATAAGATTAGTCGTGAAGCACAGGATGAATTTGCATATAATTCACATCAGAAAGCATTAAATGCTATACAAACCGGATATTTAAAAGAGGGAGTGCTTCCTATAACCGTAGAGGAAGTTTACCTGGATGAAAAAGGTAAAAAACAAAAAAGAAATTATGTGGTGGATACAGACGAAGGTCCCCGTGCCGATACCTCATTAGAGGTTTTAGGAAAATTAAAACCTTCTTTTGCAGCAAATGGAGTAGTTACAGCCGGTAATTCATCTCAAACCAGCGATGGTGCTGCATTTGTGCTGGTAATGTCCGAAAGGTTGATCCATCAATTAAATATTAAGCCCATTGGCCGGTTGGTAGCTTGTGTTTCTGCAGGTGTACATCCGCGCATAATGGGTATAGGCCCGGTGGCTGCTATTCCAAAAGCACTACAACAGGCTAACATGAGGCTTGCTGATATTGATCTTATTGAATTGAATGAAGCCTTTGCTTCCCAATCACTTGCAGTAATGAATGAGGCACACCTGAACCCTGGTATCATAAATATAAATGGCGGTGCTATTGCACTGGGACATCCGTTAGGGTGTACAGGGTGTAAACTAACTATTCAGATTTTAAATGACCTCACTCGTACCAATAAAAAATACGGAATGGTAACTGCCTGTGTTGGAGGTGGGCAGGGCATCGCCGGTATTGTTGAAAAAGTGAATTGATAGCAGGCATTTTTCATCTGCACAAAAGGTGTAACATTAAAATCATTTGTGCAAGATGTAAAAAACAATATTTTTGTGGTATAACATACACCATTAAACGAGTTGTGAAAAAAGCTACTACCATTACTTCTACCAAGGTATTATATGCTGACGATGACAGCGATGATAAAGCATGGGTAAGCGAGGCCTGCAAAGCAGTGAACTGCTCCTTAAAGTTATACTTTGTAGAAAACGGCAGGGAGGCGATAAATTATTTGACCAAACTACTTCCTTCCGAATTACCTTCTTTGATTGTTTTAGATTTAAACATGCCGGAACTGGATGGCCGCCAGACATTGAAACTCTTAAAAAAAGATCCCACTTATAAGCATATTCCTGTAGCCATTGTTACTACTTCTTCCAATAAAATAGATAAAGAAGTTTGTCAGCAATTAGGGGCATCCTTATATCTTACTAAACCTGATACACACCACGAGTGGGAAAATGTTATACGACAGTTAGAACCTTTGGTTAACTAATATCTGTTATTTAGTAGTTCCTTAAAGTTCCTTAAGAACTATTTATAAGAAATAGTGGTTATTGTTTAAACCTTTGGTTAGCTTTAGGTTCATAGGATCTCTCCCAAACTACCATATGGACCGCCGCAACTTTTTAACTGCCCGTCGTCAACAAGCGAGGCATGTGGCGGTATTTCGCACTCAATCAGGATTAGCTCCTTATACAGGAGCATGGACAGTAAATGAAGTACAGCATTTATTAAAACGAGCTATGTTTGGTTCCACCAAGGCAGACATAGACTACTTTAAAGCGAAATCTGTATCTGAGGCAGTGGATGAATTACTCAATCCTGCTGCACCATTGCCTTCTCCACCGGTAAATGATTATAACAGCTCCACTATAACTGATCCAAATGTGGCGCCGGGACAAACATGGGTAAATAATCCTACTGCGGACGGAACTTTAAATAGCGTTAGACGTGCCTCTTTTAAAAAATGGTGGGTCGGGTTAATGATTAACCAGGACAGAAGCATCAGGGAAAAAATGATCCTTTTCTGGGCGAATCATTTCGGAACAGAAACGGTAACCATTGGTAACGCACATTACGTGTATTGGCATCATGCTTTGCTCAGGCAAAAAGCCATGGGAAATTTTAAGCAATTGATTAAAGATGTAACTATTGATGCAGGTATGTTGCGATACCTGAATGGTTATTTAAACACAGCAGCCGCACCGGATGAAAACTATGCAAGAGAATTGCAGGAATTATTTACATTAGGCAAGGACGCTGCAGTACAATACACAGAAGATGATGTAAAAAAGGCAGCAAAAGTATTAACCGGATGGAGAGTTAACGGAAATACATTCTCTACCTTCTTTGATCCAACAAAACACGACACAACAACTAAACAATTTTCTTCTTTTTATAATAACACTGTTATAAATGGTCAAGCTGGCGCAGCAGGGGCAAATGAAGCAGATGCATTAATAAATATGATTTTTGCCAAAGATGAAGTAGCAAAATATATCTGCCGCAGATTATACCGCTGGTTTGTGTATTATAAAATTGATGCTGCAACGGAAGCAAATGTAATAGAACCGCTGGCTAACGTCTTTCGTAATAACAATTATGATATTAAACCGGTATTGAGCGCCTTGCTAAAAAGCGAACATTTTTTTGACCCGCTCAATCAAGGTTGCCAGATAAAAAGCCCGGTAGATCATGTAATAAGCTGTCTGCGTGAATTCAAAGTAGTATTCCCAAATGCTTCAACAGAATATTTAGATGCTTATGGCATGTGGAACTACATACGGGGGTGGTTAACATCCATGAGCCAGGATATTGGCGATCCACCAGACGTATCTGGTTGGGCTGCGTATTATCAGGAACCTCAATTTTACGAGATCTGGATTAACTCCGATACATTACCGAAGCGAAACCGGTTTACAGATACAATGATAACTTCAGGCTATACCAGGAGTGGTAAAAAAATAATTATTGATGCCGTAGCATTTACCAAAACTTTACCCAACCCGGCTGATCCGAATCTTTTAATAGACGACGCTTTAAAAATAATTTACAGGGTTCCGCTTTCGGCTACAGCAAAACAAACCATTAAACAACAAATATTATTAAGTAACCAAACAGCAGATTACTATTGGAGCAATGCCTGGAATGCTCATATAGCAGAGCCATCCAACCAAATGAATTATAATATTGTGAACACCAGATTAAAAAGCCTTTACCAGTATTTAATGAATCTTGCAGAATACCAGCTTGCATAATTACAGTATCAATCTTTAAAATGAAAAGAAGAGATTTTTTAAAGAGAAGCATTCCGGCAGCCACTATACTGCCGGCAATTGTTGATGGATATTCTGTAAAAGCTTTCACCGGAAATAGCTTGATGATGCAGGCTTTGATGAACCCGCAGGTAGATACAGATCATGTGCTTGTAATTGTGCAGTTGAGTGGTGGCAATGATGGTTTAAATACGGTAATTCCAATATCTAATTACAGTAATTATTATAATGCAAGAACAAATATTGCTATCCCAGAAAATAAAATTCTTTCCCTTACAGATAATGCACAAACAGGTTTGCATCCTCTAATGACAGGTATGCAAACACTTTATAACGAAGGAAAGCTTGCTATTGTCCAGGCTGTTGGTTATCCGGCTCCTAATTTTTCACACTTTCGGGCTACAGATATTTGGATGACAGCTTCAGACAGTAATACTTCACTTAACTCGGGCTGGACAGGTCGTTATTTAGATACGGAATATCCAAATTTTCCTAATGGTTATCCAAACTCAACAATGCCGGATCCGTTGGCTATACAAATAGGCTCGGTTACATCACTCACTTTCCAGGGGCCAGGCGTGAACATGGGAATGAGCATTACAGATCCTACCAGTTTCTATAATCTTGTAAACGGAGTGCAGGATCCTGTCCCTAATAATCCTATGGGATATGAATTAACCTATATAAGACAGGTAGCGCAACAAACAAATCTATATACTGTACGAATACGCGATGCTGCTAATACGGTTACACAACAGGCTGCCTACCCAACCAATAATTCATTAGCAGACCAGTTAAAAATTGTGGCACGACTGATAAAAGGAGGTTTGAAAACACGGGTTTACATGGTTAGTTACGGAGGGTTTGATACACACTCCCTGCAGGTAAACTCTACGGATACTACAACAGGTGCGCATGCTAATTTACTTTCTAATGTTTCCAACGCCATTAAAGCATTTATGGATGATGTACAGTTTTTGGGAGTACAGGAAAGAGTAGTAGGAATGACGTTTTCTGAATTTGGCAGAAGAATAAAATCTAATTCCAGCGGTGGAACCGATCATGGAGCTGCAGCACCGTTATTTATGTTTGGTAAGAATGTAGTTGGCAAGGTTACAGGAAGTAATCCGGCCATTCCTGCCAATGCTACTGTAAATGATAACATCCCATTTCAATATGATTTCAGGAGTGTATATGCTTCGGTACTGCAAAACTGGTTTTGTGTTAGCAACAGTGTTTTGCAGATGATACTAATGAGGAATTTTCAACCCTTAAATATTGTAAATAATCCCTCCTGCATTGCTACCGGTATTGATGATCCACCCGCAGCCGGTAATACGTTAATCAGTAATTACCCCAACCCATTTGTAGAATTAACAACTATTAAGTTCACAACAAAAGGAGGTCACACACTCATTCAAATTATTGATGCATTGGGCAGAGTTGTAAAAACACTGGTAGATATAGATTATGCCGCACCGGGCAATTATACTTCCTCTTTTGATAGCGGCGGACTGCCCACCGGTGTATATTATGCCCGTTTACAAAATGGACCGGTGCAACAGGTAAAGAGCATGTTGAAGGTGCGACAGTAGTAAACGTGTCAGAATTTCACTCAAACGCAGTAACCAGATCATTGCATATTTTGTAAGCTTCTTTTAAATAAACGTTTCTGAGCTTGCTTCCATGGCCACTATAGCTCACCCCTAAGGACAAAACAAGGAGTATTTACTATCAGGCAGAAATTATTCATTTAAAAGTGAATATTTCTTTATCATTTGAAATAAAATAATTGCTTGCCATAGTGCCGGGTGTAATTTTGATTGATGGAAATTTCTCTTAATACCCCGGCACTTCTTTTTCCGGCCATCAGCCTGCTTTTACTTGCATACACAAATCGTTTTGTAGCATTAGCTAATCTTGCAAGAAGATTACACGCCGAATACAAAAGCGGCGGAGACACCAAACTAATAGTAAAGCAAATACACAATCTGCTGCGGAGAATTAATTTTATACGTTACATGCAGGGTTTGGGAGTATTTAGTTTCCTGTGTTGTGTGGTATGCATGTATTGCATTTACAATGAGTGGATGAAAATGGCGAACTACATTTTTGCACTTAGTCTTTTAACACTGCTGGTTTCTTTAATAATTTCTCTTGTAGAAATCATTCAAAGCACTAACGCATTGGAATTGGAGTTAAGTGATATTGAAGGGCTAAGGGATGCAAATATTTTTACAGACCTTTTGCAAACAAAAAAAGACTGATGGTGAGATCAACAATTTATTTTATAATGGTAATGACATTGGCGTGCTTTCCTGTAGTAAGGCGGGCAGTTACAAGAGGAGTATCATGTTTCGGATTTCAATGATACCACAGCACCTGTAATTCAAATAAATAAGGCACTTCCAGACCAGGTTTTCAAAAATGATGAAACCATAACTGTTGAAGGTGTAGTAACGGATAACGGTTTATACAACGGACGGATAAAAATCATAAGCAATTCCAATAATACACTTCTAAAAGAACAGGTTTACGAAGTACATGGTTTGAAGAGCTATAGTTTTAGCATGACTCATATACTTACAATAACTACTGCGTCTGATTTTACCGTGTCTGTCGAGTTTCAGGACCATGGTTTGAACAATACCATAAGGACAGTGAAGATCAGGGGTGTCCTATAAATCAGGCATTTTGCACTGCCTGGGCTGGTGCAGCCTTTCTTTCTCCAATCTGCTGACGCCACATGGCGTAATACAATCCTTTTTGTTCCAGCAAGATATCATGTGTACCCGTTTCAATGATCTCTCCACGTTCCAGTACATAAATTCTGTCCGCATGCATAATAGTAGAAAGTCTGTGTGCAATTAAAATGGTTATCTGGTCATTGGAAGAGGAAACATTGCGAATCGTTTTATTTATTTCCTCTTCAGTAATGGAATCAAGTGATGATGTGGCTTCATCAAACATTAATAATTTGGGTTGGCGAAGCAATGCACGTGCAATGCTTAACCGTTGTTTTTCGCCACCCGATAGTTTCAATCCCCCTTCGCCAATTACTGAATCAATGCCTTTTTCCGCTCTTGATAAAATATTCTGACAAGATGCTTTTTGTAATGCATCAAATAGATCACTTTCACCTGCTTCGGGGTTTACAAACATCAGGTTTTCACGGATTGTTCCGGAAAATAATTGTGTGTCCTGCGTTACAAATCCAATCTGGTTGCGCAGGTCATCAAAGTCAATGTTATTTTCATCTATGCCGTTATAAAATATGTTTCCTTCATTTGGCCGGTACAGGCCTACCAATAATTTCATTAAAGTAGTTTTACCGGAGCCGGAAGGGCCAACAAATGCAATAGTATCCCCACGTTTTACACTAAAGCTAATATCATCAATGGCCTTATGCATGGCGGTTTGGTGCTTAAAGCTTACTTGATCAAATTCAAGATTTTGAATTGGGCCTAAATGTTGGGCGTTGAGTGGCTGTGGTTCCGGTTGTTTTTGCATCAGGTTTTTAAAATTATTTAAAGATGCTTCTGCCTCTCTATAACTAAGAATGATATTTCCAATTTCCTGGAGTGGCCCAAAAATGAAGAACGAATATATCTGCATGGTTACCAATTCACCTGCGTTCATTTTATTGCCGAAAATGAGCCACATAAGCATAAAAAGAATAACCTGACGAAGTGTGTTTACAAAGGTTCCCTGTACAAAGCCAATGCTTCTTATGCGTTTAACTTTTGTAAGTTCCAGTCCAAGAATTTTATAAGTGTTTTTATTGAGTCGGGATACCTCTTGGTCTGTTAAGCCAAGACTTTTCACCAGTTCTATATTTCTTAACGATTCTGTTGTGGAACCCGCAAGGGATGTGGTTTGTGCAACAATGGTTTTTTGGATGGTTTTTACTTTTTTGCTTAAAATGTTGGAGATAAACATTAAAATAAAAACTCCTGAGAAATAAATAACCGGTAGTGACCAGTGGATGCTGAAAGCAAAAACAGCAACTATAATAATACCGATCAGTACTGTAAAGAGTATGTTCACAAAGTTGTTGATGAAGCGTTCCGTATCCGTGCGGACTTTTTGTAAAATACTCAACGTTTCGCCGCTGCGCTGGTCTTCAAATTCGTAATATGGAAGCTTCATTGCATGTTGTAAGCCATCGGTAAAAACTTTGGCTCCAAACTTTTGCACAATTACATTTAAAAAATAATCCTGAAAATTTTTTGCAATACGACTGATCATTGCAACACCAATAGAACACAGTAGTAAGAAAATAACGCCGGGTGCAGACCACAAAAAAGACCAGTAAAACCGCTCCTCGCTCATCTTGTTTCCATCCCTGGTAGTTTGAATTAATTCATTTGCAAGATTTACCAGCTTACCAAAAATAATTGGGTCTACAAGAGAAAAGCCTATGTTAATGGCAGCAAGAAAAAGAACCAGGATAACCAGGTATTTATAGGGTTGTAAATATTGTAGTAGAATTTTCATAAACGTCTAAATCTTGTTTTGATATTCTTTGATTGACCACTGTTTACCTGTTATAGCATTCAGCAGCTTTTTGTAAAGTGGTAATTTATTATAGTGTATTTTGTTTCGCTGTATTTCTAGTGCATCAATATTTTGTACCAGTTTTATTTGGTTGGGAATACTTTCCTCTTCATTTTTTTTAAAAAAAACTCTAAGCAGTTCCTGAAATTCATTCAGGTTATAATAGTGAGCAATTACATGATTACTGGTTTTAATTGTATGTAACAGCTGTAAGTAGTAGCTAAAGGCAAAGTCTTCTGTATTGTTTTGTGTGAATTGGTTGTAAATAGAATCATTTAAGGCAACTATATTATTCAGTAGTGGTTTTACATTGCTGTTTACCCCAATTATTGCTGTATCAAAAAATTTCATGGTTACATTAAGCTGAACCTTTTCACCATTAATATCAATTGATTTATCCCGGAAAATGTGTTGCCATTTCTCCGGGTGTTTCTCTTCATGCAGGTGTACAATTCCTGAGGAGATATTTTGAAAAATGCCATCAATAGGAGCTAAGGCATAAGTGTTGGTATCGCAATAAAGTACATTACCTGTGTAAGTTTCAAAAAAATCCCTTAGAACGTGAATTTTTAGCCTCTCTGTTGAATTTTGAGTACCTCGCCACATTTTCTTTTCTTCTGCATCAACAGGCTGCATCTCAAATCCGTGAAAAAACGATTCAAACTCTTCAAACATTGCAGGTTGGTCTGTGTAAATAACAACAGAAGTATTAGCGGGGGGTTTTAAATTGTAAACCGACAAATACTTTAACAGCGAGTACCTGCATTCGTTTACAAGATCCGTACTTTGCAGTGCCTGATACAGAAGATAATTTTGCATGCGGAAAATAAAGGTACTTATAGATTGCAAATTTTGGATGTGAGATATGAGATGCGACCATCATTTATCAACTGCCATTTATTTATTTTGATCTATGAAACCAAAAATTTTTATAGCATTCCTATTGTTATTTATCGGTTTACTATATGTAGCTGATTGGATAATCTTTGCCACTCAGGAAGAAAATGAAAAAATGCCCTGGCAAGATTTTAAATTGAAGTATTACAACCGCTTCCCGGACTTTTTTCAACCATTCATCCAATCTACATGGTTAACGCTCCTTTGCATGGCTTGTTTTACAATTGCAGGTATAATCTTTATTAAAGAAAAGAAGAAGGTGTACTTTGCCTTAGGCTTATTTTCATTTCTAATGGCAGCATGGCAACTGTTTTCACTAATGTAATTTCTTTTAAATGTTAACTCCCAACGGTCATCTACATCTACCCTCCCCAACCCTCCCTGTCAAGGCTTCTGTATTGAATAGCTTCTGCAAGATGTTCAATTTTTATTTCATCACTTTCGCATAAATCAGCAATGGTACGTGCAACTTTCAGTATGCGGTCGTAAGCC
>JBHENB010000044.1:0-17245 GCA_046262255.1 Chitinophagaceae bacterium | reverse complement strand
TTTATCCTGTTCGGGTGCGGATGGTGCTGCTATTGTTGTGTTTCTGTTAGGTACTGCTCTTCTGGTTTTTCTTTTGCTTAAAGTAATCCGGCGAATAAACCGGGGACCCAAAATAAAACAGGAATCGAAACCTCCGGAACCTAATACCAACATTCCACAAGGAGTTCCGGCGTAAAAATGAGAGATTAAAAGTTTTTATCTTATTGCATGATCTATGAATTCAACGGCATCAAACCAGTAGTGCATCCTTCTTCGTTTGTCCATCCGCAGGCAATAGTAACCGGGCATGTAACAATTGGCAAAGATGTATACATTGGCCCGGGGGCTGCTATTCGCGGTGACTGGGGAAAGATCATTATTGAAGATGGGTGTAATGTGCAGGAAAATTGCACAATACACATGTTTCCAGGTGTAACCGTATTGTTGAAAGAAGCAGCACACATTGGCCATGGCGCCGTTATACATGGTGCAACCATTGGCCGCAACTGTTTAATAGGAATGAATGCTGTGATAATGGATGAAGTGGAATTAGGATATGAATGTATTGTGGGAGCACTATCCTTTATCAAACAAGGAGAAAAATTTCCAGCACGTTCATTAATAGCCGGTAATCCCGCAAAGATCATTAAGCAGGTTAGTGATGAAATGATTGCATGGAAAACAAAAGGCACAAAACTATACCAGCATTTACCTAAACAATGCTTTGACACCCTCAAACAGTGTGAGCCGCTTCGGGAGATGCTAGAGCAAAAGGCCGTTTTTCATAATGATTATAAACCATTTAAAAAGCTTTAATTATTTTTCATAACTATTTGTAACTTTATTGTGTTCCTTCCAAAAATTACCTTTATGAGAAAACTTGTACTCCATTACAGTGTATTTATTGTTGCAATATTTTTTACCATCAACCTTACAGCACAAATTGATCGGTTTGCTTATGCCGTTACCGATCTGTCAAAGGAAGGATCAGCCTGGAATGCATTGCGCAAATTAGATTTACATACCGGCAAATACAGTACTGTTTTGCTGAATGGTGTTGATCAAAAAACTACTGTTTTCGACGCAACCACCAAAAAGCCACTGGCACAAACTGATGAACACTTTGGAACTCCTTTTAATACGGGTGTGGCAGCAATGGCGTTTGATAAAAAAAATAATCGACTATACTATTCTCCAATGTATATTGACCAGCTTCGCTACATTGATTTAAAAACAATGAAAGTGTATTATGTTACCGACCAGCCTTTTACCAGTTTTGGTGCTATACGTAAAGATGATGGTAAAGTAGTAACCCGTATGGTGATTGCCCCCGATGGAAATGGTTATGCTGTAACAAATGATGGTAAATCTCTTATTCAATTTACTACCGGAAAAAAACTAAACATCACTCAATTAGGATCATTGGTGGATGATCCTTCAAATAATGGTGTGTCTATCCATAATGGGTGCAGCAGCTATGGTGGTGATATGATAGCAGACGATAAAGGAAATCTTTATATTATCTCTGCACGTAATAATGTGTTTAAGGTAAATACAATAACAAAGGTTGCCAGTTATATAGGAGCTATAAAAGGTTTGTCTCCAAGCTTTACTGTGAATGGGGCTGTAGTGAATGCTGAAGGAGATTTATTAGTTAGCAGCGCTGTTGATGGCAAAGCCTATTATATAGTGAACCCCAAAAACTGGGAGGCACAGCCGTACCAATCTGCTTCTGAAATTTTTCGCAGTTCAGATTTGGCGAACAGCAATTACTTGTCCACAATTGCAAGAAATAAAACCACGGAAATACCTGCCATTAAACGTGCACAATCTAAATCCAGCAATCATATACAAGTTTATCCCAATCCTATTACAGAGAATCGGTTTATTATTCAATTCACTAAGGTTCCTGCAGGTGATTATACAATTGAAGTAACAGATGTATTAGGTCGGAGGGTTGTTCAAAAACAAGTAAACCTGGTAGCTGAAGATCAAACACAGCCTATTGCATTGGCTTCAACAAATGCAAATGGTATATACCTGGTCAAAGTAATAGATAAATTAAAAAAATCAGTGTTTGAACAAAAAGTTATGGTGCAGTAATCATCACCTCTCATCTTTCCAAACAAGTTTTACATGCTGCGCCTTCTCACTAAAGTCAGTACATTTCATATCTCCTTTTCCTGTTATTCCTCCTGAAGGCGCACAGATATAATTGCATTGGGCATCTACCAAAGTATTAAACTGGTCGCAGCAATCACTGCTGAATAAATAAACTTTTTTGTTATTGTAAATGTACTCATGCACCTCAGCCGGAGGATTCCACTTATGCTGTGATTTTATCTGATTTATTCTTTGTTGGATACAATTCGGAATGGTAGAGCTATTTTGTTTGCTGCAATTTTGAACAATAGCAGACAAAGTAATTACGGCAGATAAATAAGCCATTTTCATAACTAAGGTTGTATTTGCAGGGTAATACCTTTGTAAGGTAGCAAAAACAAAATTTTGGAGAAAAGTAATTTCGTTGATCAAATAAGAATTTTTTGCAAAAGCGGCCATGGCGGGCAAGGATTAAAACATTTCATGCGTAGTAAGCTTACTGCATTTGGTGGACCAGATGGAGGTAATGGGGGACGTGGCGGACACATTATTTTAAAAGGTAATCGAAATTTATGGACACTACTGCATCTAAGGTATTACAAAAATGTTTTAGCCGAAGATGGAGAAAATGGAGGTCATAATAATCGCACTGGTGGAAACGGGAAAGATATTATTCTGGAAATTCCGCTTGGTACTATTGCACGTAACGAAGAAACCGGTGAAAAAGAAGCGGAAATTTTGCAGGATGGCCAGGAAGTAATCTGGTTACCAGGCGGTATGGGAGGTTTAGGCAACACTAATTTTAAAACAGCCACTAACCAGGCACCTGAATATGCGCAGCCCGGTTTACCCGGTGTAGAAGGTTGGAAAATTCTTGAATTGAAGGTACTTGCAGATGTAGGTTTAGTTGGATTTCCAAATGCCGGGAAATCAACATTACTTTCTGTAATTACTGCTGCTAAACCAAAAATTGCGGATTATGCTTTTACCACCATCACTCCTAACTTAGGTATTGTAGAGTATAGAGATGGAAAAAGTTTTTGTATTGCCGATCTTCCCGGTATCATTGAAGGTGCAGCAGAAGGAAAAGGATTGGGGCATCGTTTTTTGAGACACATTGAACGGAATTCCCTTTTGTTGTTTTTGATTGCAGCGGACAGCAAAGACCATAAAAAAGAATTTGACATTTTAGTTCATGAGCTGGAAGGGTATAATCCTGAACTGCTTCAAAAGCAATTCATTATTGCCGTCAGTAAAAGTGATATGCTTGACGAAGAGCTGATGCAGGAAATTGAAAAAGAACTACCGGGAAACATTCCTCATATCTTTATATCATCAGTCACTGGTAAAAATATCCAGGAGTTGAAAGATCTTTTGTGGAAGGTGTTGAATTTGCCTTAACCGTTCTGCCATCAGACTTTTTATCAGCGGAAAAAAATAAGTTTAAGTAAAGAGCTCAGATGGGTTTTCGAAAGAAAAATAATATTGACTTTCTACGGTATGCTACCATACTTTTTATCAGGAATTATTTATTAGATGGAAAGCAGCAGATGTGATAAGTAAGAAGTAAAACAAAGCTACCTACTGTACTTTTACCGCGGTTCCTGAAGCACTTACCATAAGCATACTGCCCGATGATCCTATGGTCTCGTAGTCGAAATCAATTCCTACAACAGCATTGGCGTTTATTCTTTGCGCCTTTTCTACCAATTCCTGCAACGCCTTTGTTCTTGCTTCATCTAATACTCTTTCATATGTACCGCTGCGGCCACCAACTATATCACGTATTCCACCTAAAAAATCTTTTAGTATGTTGGCGCCTATGATCACTTCGGCAGAAATCACACCTAAATATTGTTGTATTGGCCTGCCTTCAATGTTCGGAGTTGTAGTAGTTATCATAATATTTTTATTTGAAAAAACTCAAAATTCTGATTCAGGGTGCGGTTAAGATGTGCTGTCAACTATCAACTGTCATCTGTAACACTAATAACTCCTTCCAATTGTATCACAAGCTGCTTTCAACAGACTGTTTGCATCCGGTGCATCATGCCACATTTCCCACATCATTATTCCGTTCGCTCTTTCTTTGGCAAGCATGGTTTTTAATTTAACTGTAGGCTGGCCGTTGTAATAGATCATATACGGAGTGGCATACCCTGTTGATGTAACCATGGCAGAATCTGATAAGGGACTTCCGCCTTTTGCTAAAATCTCCCTGTAAGCCATAGTGGTGCCTGTTTGTGTAATGCCTGATGGCCGTCCGTACGCAGGAAATCCAAGAACTGCTTTTTCTTTTGGCATTCCCCGTGTATTCAGCCAGTAATTAAGTGCTGTAACTGCCAGTGCATAATCGCTGTGATGTTTAAATGGTGTGCCGGTGCTAAAATCATCATAAGCCATAATATTGAACCAGTCTGCATAGGCAAATACTTCGTTCTGTATCGCATCTCTGATTGCCCCGGCGTATTTACCGGGTGTAATGGCTGCAGTTAAGTATTTGACTTCTTTATGCAAAGAATCAGAAAGTTCTTTCATCAAAGCTGTAAAAGATAAATGAGTACCATCATCGGTTCGCGGATATTCCCAATCAATATCCACTCCATCAAAACCATATTGCCGCACTTTTGCCTGTACGTCTTTAATAAAATTATTTCTACCTGATGCAGTAGCAGCCATATTTTTAAAATTACCGGCAGCGCCGTCATTGATACTTAAAAATACTTTAGCGCCATTATTTTTTGATTTGGATATAACCTGCGGCACCAGTGCGGAATTATTTACCGCGAGTGTTCCTGTTGAATTAACGCTGAAAAAAGCATAGTTCACCACATTACACATTCTGAATTTTACATCAGGCACATCCCCAAGGTTGCGGTACGATGGAAAGTACCCAACCACATAAAATCCAAAGGGCGGGGGTGGTTGTATTATAACCGGTGGAGGAGGCGGTGGCGGTGGTGGTGGAGGAGGTGTTACTTCTGCATCTTTTTTACTACAGGATTGTATCAAAATTATTAAAACCGAAGCCCATAAAAAACAGAATTTTTTCATTGATGGCATTTTCAAACTGTAAAATACGGAAACTGTGGGTTCCCGTTCGAGCGGCATAATTTTTAGTAGGTTTGCTATGACTAAAAAAGTAAGAATATGAGAAAAATATTTATTGCAATTTTTTTAAGCATTACAGTTTTTTTTAAATCTGCTGCCGATGAAGGCATGTGGCTTCCATTGCTACTAGGCAAGCAGGTATATAATGATATGGTGAAGAAAGGACTTAAGCTTTCAAAAGAGCAATTGTACAGCATCAATAAAGCATCTTTAAAAGACGCCGTAGTCATTTTTGGAGGTGGGTGTACTGGAGAAATGGTTAGTCCAACCGGTTTGTTATTCACCAACCATCACTGCGGTTACAATGTTATTGCTTCTGCAAGCACAACGGAAAAAAATTATTTACGCGATGGTTTTTATGCAAGTTCCCGCGGAGAAGAAATTTCTGCACCGGGATTGTCTGTTCAGTTTTTATTGCGCATAGAGGATATTACCAAAGAAGTAATGGATTCTTTAAACAACCTTACAGGTGCAGAAAGAGCTACCCGCCAGTCATCAGTATTTAATTCTATTAATAGGCGAATGAGTGATGCTACAAAAAACATTGAAACAAGAGTAAACAGCTTGTTCAAAGGCAATCAATTTTTAGCATTTGTGTACCAGAGGTATAAGGATGTGCGATTAGTAGGCACTCCGCCGGAAAGTGTAGGAAAATTTGGTGGTGATACAGACAACTGGGAATGGCCTCGTCACACCGGTGATTTTTCAGTTTTTCGTGTGTATGCTTCTAAGGACGGTAAGCCTGCTGATTATAACACTGCAAATGTTCCTCTGAAACCGAAATGGTTTTTACCCATCTCACTCAAAGGAGTTAAAGACGGCGATTTTGCTATGATCTATGGCTATCCTGGCGGCACAAACAGGTATGAAACTGCTGCAGGTGTAAAACTGGCAACAGACGTCAACAACCCAACATTAGTTAAGCTTAGAGATATGCGCCTCAAATACATGTTTGAGGAAATGAAAAAAGATCCTGCAATCAAACTGCAACTTGCATCCGATTATGCAGGTATAGCTAATTACTGGAAATTTTACGAAGGCGAAACAAAACAACTGATTAAGTATGATGTTTATGGGCAGAAACAAAAAAGTGAAGAAGCCTTTTTAAAATGGGCAGCCTCAAAACCGGAGTATCAAAATATTTTTACTGATCTGAACCAGGCTTATGAAGCATGGCGGCCATATTCCATGCACCGGGTGTATATTAATGAAGGTATTTTAGGTTCTCCTTTACTTGGGTTTGCAGCCAGCCTGCAGCAATTAGAAACTGCTTTGGTAAAACCGGGGAATACGCAGGTAGATGTAAAAAAAGCAATAGATGCCGCTACTGCAGCACGTCAGAATTTTATAAAAGCGCATAACCGTGCATCGGACCAAAATATTATTGGTTCTGTATTGCAGATGTACTACACCGATGTTCCAAAAGAGCAACACCCTATTGGCTTATACGATGCCATAAGGAGTGAGTATGGTGCACTGGATAAAACTTCTACATACCAAAAGTATGCTGAAGCAATCTTCAGGGAAACGATGCTGCTGGATGACAGAAAGTGGAATGACTTTGTTCGGAACCCCGATCCAAATGCATTGCAGCAGGATCTTGCATACAACCTTGCCAGTGCTTATATGAAGAATTATCAAAGCAAGTATTTGCCAATGTACCAGCAATTTGTAGTAAGGAATAATGAGGTAGGAAGGTTATACCTGAAAGGAGTAATGGAACAGAACCCGGGAAAAATTATGTACCCCGATGCAACTTTTACTATGCGATTAAGCTATGGGAAAGTGGATGATTATAAGCCACGGGATGCAGTTATTTACGATTATGTAACTACTATGAAGGGAATGCTGGAAAAATACAAACCCGGTGATTATGAATTTGATCTGCCTGCAAATTTTCTGGAGCATGCCCGTAAAAAAGATTTTGGTCAGTACATGGATAAAACCAGAAAAGATCTTGTGGTAGGTTTTATCACTTCCAATGATATTACAGGTGGTAATTCCGGCTCACCGGTAATAAATGGTAATGGTGAATTAATTGGTTTGGCCTTTGATGGCAATTATGAAGCATTAAGCCATAAAATTGCTTTTGATAAAGATTTGAACCGTACCATTAATGTGGACATTCGTTTTGTTTTATGGTGTATTGATAAATTAGGAGGAGCATCGCATTTGATTAAGGAGCTAAAACTTGTAAGATAATTTGAGTGCTTTGTTTGGAAGCGGTTGTATCAAAATGGAACGAAGGCTCTGATAATTGTTTAAACAATTATTAATTCCATCAGGTATTTAAATAAAGGAGGCTATCTCAACCTTTTGAGACAGTCTCTTTATATTATTAGTGCTTACTGAATTGTTACATCAAATCTTCCCTCAGTAACTGTAATTGGTTGCGGGCTGTTGCTCAAATTAATTGCCTGAAACTCAAATGTGCCGGAGATAATGTTATTTGTTACATCATATCTTGAGACCTCTATTTTACCGGTGTACTGGCTATTAGTGATCCATTCATTTTTAGGAGTAAACTTTCTCTCCACATAATAACCATAGCTTCCTGAATGTGATGGATATTTACCTGTGGGTTGATTGAGTAAATAGGTTCCGGGACCGGTAACATTTTGAAGGTAAAGTTCAAATTCGGTTTCAGTTGGGGAAGAACTAAAATTCCGGGCATTAATAAAAACGGAATTCCCGCCGCCATAACGAGCTTCCAATATAGAGGAGGTTGGCACCACGCCAAAACCTTGCGGTACCCAAAATTGACCGTTTACTTTTGCACCAAATGTGTTTGCGCCCGTTTGTGTAGAAGCAGGCAACTCAGACACTTCTTTTTTACAACCTGTAAAAATTGCAAGTGCTATTAATAATAAAGTAAGGTTCTTCATAAGAAATCCTAGCGCTCCATATATCGTGCTAAAAAGTAAAACAGGTTGTGAGATTAATAAGCTTTTAACTTTAATGCATTAAAATTTTACATGCATATTAATACCACTATTAATACAATTGAAATTTATAAACTCTTAATTCCACTTAAAGAGCCGTTTGTTATATCTCTTGGGCCAGTTGATAACGCAGAAAATGTAGTGGTTATTATAAGAACAAATAGTGGTTGTACGGGTTACGGCGAATGTAGCCCCTACACAATGATAAATGGCGAAAGTGCAGATACATGCTTTATAGTAGGGCAATACCTTGCTAAAGCACTAAAAGGGGAAAGTGCTTTGGATATAAATGTCTGCAGTTCTTTAATGGATAAAACAATTTATGCTAATACCAGCATTAAAAGTGCTTTTGACATGGCACTTTATGATATTGCAGCACAACATGCGGGTGTACCGCTTTATAAATTTTTAGGTGGAGAAAACAATAAAGTTTTAGAAACAGACATGACCGTAAGTATCGGTGATCCTAAAAAGATGAAAGCCGATGCAATAAAATTCAAGCACCAGGGCTTTCCTGCAATAAAAGTTAAGTTGGGCGAAAGCAAGGATATTGATGTTGAAAGAATTAAAAGCATACGTGATGGAATTGGCGATGATATTGCATTGCGTATAGATGCTAACCAGGGGTGGGACACCGCTGAAAATGCTATTGCTGTTTTACAAGAATTATCACCCTATAATATTGAACATTGCGAAGAGCCCATCTCAAGGTGGCGATTTATGGAATTAGGTAAAGTGACTGCGGCATCACCAATAACCATTATGGCTGATGAATGCTGTGGTGATGAACATGATGCAGAAAGGCTTATAAGTCTGAATGCTTGCCAGATGTTCAATATCAAACTTGGAAAATCCTCCGGTTTTTACAGAGCAATGAAAATTGTGGAACTGGCTTCAAAAGCCAACATTCATTTGCAGATCGGCGGCTTTATGGAATCACGGTTAGGAATGACTGCGTCAGCACATTTAGCCTTAACCAATGACCACATTATTCACTGCGACTTTGATACGCCATTAATGTTTACGGAAGATCCTGTAATTGGTGGAATTGTGTATAAAGAAAATGGTGTAGTTGAGGTGCCCGATGTGCCGGGATTAGGTGCAGTGATTGATGATAGCTTTTTGCAAAAGGTGGAGAAGTTGATTATTTAGGATCAGGCACAGTATCCTTCCATTGCCACAAGTGCATGCATGCATATGTTCTGTATGGATTTAGTAATTTTAATATTGTGAAATTAAAAGTACACATACATAAAGCAGAAGAAGGTGGTTACTGGGCAGAAGTGCCTGCCATACCCGGATGCACCACTCAAGGAGAAACTTTCGAAGAATTGTTGCAGAATATTTATGAAGCAGTAGAAGGATGTTTAAGTGTTGACATTGATACCCCTCAAAGTGGTAATACTCAGGTATTGGAAATAGCCGTATGAAACTATCTCCAGCAAAGATTTTTGCAAACTTCTGGTAAAAAAGGGATAGGTATTAGCCAGAATAAACGGGAGTCACCATATTTACACAAAGAAAGGAACTGTTTATAGAATTTCTGTTCCTGTACATAAAAGCAAAGACCTTAAAGTTGGTTTATTGAAATCACTGATGAAGATTGCTGACATCAACGAGAATGAGTTATAGACCAGCAGGCACATTATCCTTCCAATGCCACAAATGCAAACATGCATAAGTCCTGTATGGCGACCATTTATCCGAAATTTTCAGCAGCTCTTCCCTGAATTCTTTCTTGTTGATGTCATTTAAGATGTACACTCTTTTCATACTGCTTTGAATGCCGTAATCGTCAATAGCAAATACATCTTCTCTGCCCAATGTAAACATCAGCAACATTTCAACTGTCCATCTACCAACGCCTTTTATTTGTGTGAGTAAATCAATGATTTCATCATTGCTCATTTTCTTCAAGCTTTTATCATCTAACTTATGATCGATAGCGAATTGAGCAACATTCAGTACATATTGTGTTTTTGCATTGCTTAATCCTACTGCTCTTAATTTATCAAAGGGAGTTGCAACAATTTGTTGCGGCGTTGGTTCTTCACCGTCATACAATTGCAAAAACCGTTTGTAAATAACTTCAGCAACTTTTGTAGATAATTGCTGGCTCATTATAGAGGCACACAACCGAAGGCAAATGTTTTTGCGAAACTTCAGCTTTATTGGCGGTTGTTCGTCAATGAGTTTTTTTAGTTTTTTATCTTTTGACAGATAATTGCGGTAATCCATTATACGAAGGTATAAGGCAATTAGAAAAGAAATGCTCAAGAATAGGGAATGCAGGAATAACTAAAACTTTGATGGCTGCAGCTTCTGCATGAGCAATTCCTTTCTGCTGCGGGAAACATCAACGGTAGAACCGTCGGACATGATGACGTAGCCACCTTCACCGCGTACATATTTTTCAATTTCATTCAGGTTAACCAGATAACTGCGATGTACACGCAGAAAAGAATGTTCTTCTAACGCTTCCTGCATATCTTTCAAAGAACGTGTTACCAGAAGCTTTTTTCCAGTTTTCAGGAAGAGTCTTGTATAATTATCATCAGACTCACAAGTGATGATGATATTAATAGCAATCATTTGCAGCCCATCTATAGTAGGGACAGCTATTTTATTAATCGATTCTGAAGGGTGCCTGAACTTTTGCAGTAATATCTCTAATTGTTGTGGGATAGGTATTTGAATTCGGTGCTCTACTTTTTGTACAGCTTTTTTCAGCTCTTCCCGGTCTATGGGTTTTAATAGATAATCTATAGCGCTGAACCGAATTGCCTTTAATGCATATTGATCATAGGATGTAGTGAATATGAGATGAAAGTTGATAGATGATAAATTCTCCAGCATTTCAAATCCATTCATTTTCGGCATTTCCACATCAAGAAACACTATATCCGGAGCGTATTTCTGGATAGCACTTAGCGCCGATTCGCCATTGTTGCATTCAGCTAAAACTTTTACCTCCGGAGATTCAGCTTCCAGCATTGCTGCAAGAACTTCGCAGCAGTAAGGCTCATCATCTACAATAATGGCTGTTAGCACTCTCATTATTTATTAATGGTTCCTGGGTTAAAATCTTTATGTCCGGTCTGCCACAGAGCAAAAGCGAATTGATTAGCAGTATTCTTGAACCTGGAGTATTTATCATCTGGAACAGTATGCCCACCCTCATAATTTATCAACAATAGTACAGGTCTGTCGGACTTTGAAGCATCTTGTAATGCTGCAATAAACTTTCCAGGTTGCCACGGTGGCACACGTGGATCATTAAATCCTGCCATTGCCAACACAGCAGAATATTTTACATCTTTCTTCACGTTCAAGTAGGCGTCCATTTCAATAAGTCCCATAGCTTCTGTTGAATCGTTTATTGTTCCAAATTCTTTTGCATCTACAAATCCATTAGAACGCTTTTCATGTCGTACGGCATTGCTGACTGGAACCCAATGTATGCTTGATGCAAAAAGTTCCGGACGGTCCGTAATTGCTCTTCCGATTAAGATGCCTCCGGCACTACCGCCCCAACCAGTTATGTACTGAGGTGATGTATACCCTTCTTTTACCAGAAATTCAGCAGAAGAAATAAAATCTTTCCATGAGTTTGGCTTGTTTACTTTTAAAGCTGCTTTATGCCACTTCTCACCTCTTTCTCCACCACCTCGGGGGTGAGTTGTAGCAAGAATCACCCTCCTGTTAAGAAGAGCAAGATTCATGTAATTGAACCATGGGGTGCTGGATGTGCCGTATGCACCATAACCATTCATATAAACTATGTTAGTACCATCCATTTTGATGTTCTTATGGTAAATCAATGATAAAGGAATCATTGTCCCATCATGTCCCGGAACTTCTACTTCCTTTACTTTGAGCTCATCGGTGCCAGGGTATTTTACGGGTACATTTAAGGAACTAATGCTTATTTTTCTTGTTGCAGGACTATAATTGTACCTGGTAGAGGGCTGTGTCCATGATGTTACACTTATAATCACATGATTGTCTCTGGGATCAGATGTACTTATCCATGCAGTACCTATTGCAGGTAGCGGTACCTGATTGACTTTGCCGGTATTGAAATTATATTGCTCTAAAAAAGTATTAATACCATCACTCTTTTCTATAAAGAGGTAATCCTTTACTGCCGTGATGCTGGTGATAATTTTCTCGCTTTCCGGAATAATTGTTTTTGTATCTATGCTATTGATGTTTTCAATGGGAGCTATCAAAACTTTTCCATTAGGGGCATTTTTTTCTGATAAAATAAATATATTTTTTTTGTGGATTACCGCATTCTGTATGCCATCTGTTTCTTTTACCAACGTCTGTAACTGGATTCTTCCCGTTGGAACGTCGGAACTTAATCCGTACAACTTGTTTCTGGTAGGGAATAAACTTACCACCAAATACTTTCCGTCAGATGAAAATGTTCCGAGGGGTATTTCATCATTCTTTATCTCCTGATGGTGTTGTTTAGATAAGACAACACGATCATGCTTTTGGTTGGTACCAATTCTATGATAAAAAATTGCTACAGCTGTATTAATATTATGCACTTTGAGAGTGGCAGAATCTGGTGCAGTATAAATAAACCCTTCACTATCAGGTGCCCAGGCAGTGGAAAAGCCTGCTATACCTCCGGGATAAATACTTTCAGGAAAAAATGATTTAGTTCTAACATTTAAAATCCGGTTTGTATAGATTTCTTTACCTGCTTCAGAAAAAGAAAATAATACCTTTTGCCCATCACTACTGGGTAGAAAACTATAACTGGAACCTATTTGAATATCAGTTGTTGTTGGATCTAAGAGCAATATTTCATTGCCTTTTTCGGTATCCCTGTAGTAAAGTTTACTCACATTTTCGCCGGCTAATGTTTTTTTATAAAAATATCTATTGCCCTTGCGGACTAAAGAAGAAATATTGAAAGTAGCCAGCTTGTCTAATTCTTTGAATTCTTCAATTAATATATTCCTTCCAGATATGCCATCGAGTATACTATTTGTATAATCAGTTTGAGCTTTCAACCAATCTTTCATTTGTTGGCTGTTCATATCTTCCATCCACCGGTAATTATCAATTATCACTCTGCCAAAGATTGTATCTGCAACCGCAATTTTAGGAGTTAGTGGGTAGATGAAAGGTTGTGCGTTCGTGTTTAATCTACCAAATAGAACTACAGCGATTATAATTAGCAACAATCTTCTCATCAACAGCAGTTTGATTAAGTAAGTTACAGAATCTAAGTCTAATCTCTTAGCATAAACACATCTCATGTAATTGCAAATTCTTCAACAGATTCTTTATAAAATATTTTCACATGCACTTTTGTTCCTGCTACGTTCCCTTCGCTATCCAGCACATCATCAATCTTGTAGGAAGTGCTTACATCTTTATTTCCATTTAAGAGTGCAAGTCTTTCAGTAGTGATTTTCAAGCCAAGAGACTTTTCCTTTTCCGCCGTTTTACTTTTCATTTCTGCAGCTCTTTCTCTGCCCACGCCGTTGTCTTTAATAATGCAGTGCAAAAAGTTTTCATCTTCCGTTAAGTCAATCGTTAAGAGTCCGTGTCCATCTTTGTGCATCAGTCCATGCCAGATGGCATTTTCACAAAAAGGCTGCAGCAATAATGGCGGGATAAAAATAGCGCCTGCATCAATGGTATTGTTAGTTGTTATGCTGTAATCAAATTCATTTTTAAAACGCATGCGTTCCATATCAAGGTACAAACGCAGCATTTCCAGTTCATCTTCCAGCGTTATCAGTTTCCTTTGCGAATTCACCAGCACCATCCTTATCAACCTTGAAAAACGGGTAAGGTAATCTGATGCAGTTTTATTATCATTTTTTAAAATAAACCGGTTAATAGAGCTTAGGCAATTAAAAATAAAATGAGGATTCATTTGAGCCCTTAGTGCCTGCATCTCCAGTTCTGAAGATTGCTTTTGTAGCTCTGCCTGTTTTTTTTCATTATTAAGTCTGTCATTTTTTCTTTTTAAGGAAAGACTTCTGAAGACAAAAACACCCAGTGCTAAAAGCAGGAAAAGCCCTCCGAGGAGAGCATTCCTAATAAATGTTTGTTGCTTTATTTGCTGGTCTTTTATTCTGTTGTCTTTATCTAAAAGAGCCAGTGCAGCATCTTTTTGTTGTCGGTAAAATTGCTGTTCACTCAAAGTTTGATCTTTTAATTGTAGCTCCTGTGCTCTTAAAAGCAGCTGCTGGTCTTTTATTTTATTGTCTTTGCTAAGCAGTGCAAGCTGTGCATCATTTTGTTGCTGTAAAAGAATTTGTTGCTGTAGCAGTTGTTCTTTTAAAAGATTGTCTTTAATTAAGAGATTAATCTGGCCTGTTCTTCGTTCGTCTTCAGCAATCTTTTTATAATTGTTTAATTTAAAAAGGAACTGTTTATTTTGTATAGAGTCTTTTAGCGCAACATATTTTAAAAGATAAGAGTAGGCGCTGTCGTTATTTCCTAAACTCCTATAGATTCTTGAAAGCAAATTATAACTATTCATTAATTGGGCTCTGGCCTCATTATTTTGCATCAATGAAACCCCTTCACTTGCATATTGTAAGGCCTTTTTATAATTCTTCTGTTCAAGAAGAATACCTGATGCCACTGTCAATGCTTTTCCTAATTGGTAACTATTCCCCAGTTTATTCCACTTTTGGTTTCTTAAACTGTCAATACATTCATTGATTACCGCCAATGCTTTGTCGTTCCTTTTTATTAGCGCATACGTTTCACTTAAATACATCTTTCCTTTTAAATTATATTGACCCCCGGTCCACATGCTATGGATTACCTCAAACTTTTTTAAATAGTGAAATGATGAATCATAATTACCAAGTAATTGATAAGCCTTGCCTTTATCTATTGACATATCAGTAGTCATTGATGAGCCAGCTTTATGATACAGACCTGCTTTTTGCAAAAAATTTAATGACATTTCATAGTCTCCGGCGCTATTATACAAATTTGCCATGTTCACAAATGAGCGCTGAACAAGCCAATTATAATAGTCTTCATTATCTGCACTTTTATTTTTTTGAGTTACACTTTGCGTGAGCGTTATACTTCTTTGGCAAAACTCAAAACCTTTTTCAAATTCACCACGGCCAGAATATCTTTCGCAAAGCCAGGTACATAATTCTCCTTCCCGAATTTCATTCCCGGTTAACTTAAAATAAGATATTGCCTTTTTAGAGTATTCAGCTCCTGTATTGAAATTATTTTTCCGAAAATTTATTTCACCCAGCCATTGATATTGTTGTCCTAATAAATCCTTGTCGCCCAATTTGTCAGCCCATTGTATTGATTCTTTTGTATACTCTTCCCATTTATTTAAAACAGACGGCACTTGCTCTTTCCCTAGATACTGGTATGCATTACTTCTGAATAGTTCACCTGCTGCTAATCGTGCAAATGAGTAAGCAATTCCTTTTACATACCCTAACTGTTTTGCCTCAACATTTGCCTGTTTTGCATATGGATAAGCCGAATCAGCTCTGGCTATTGTTGATAATACCCAGCCAGGAGAATATTTTAGACACTCCTGAGCCATTTCGTTTAAGCAATCTACCCTTGCACTACCTTTTAAGGTTGTAAGAACTTTTCTTAAAGTATTTAACTTATCCTGTATAGCATTCTGCGCTAATAAATCACAATTGCAAATCAATAAAAACACTGTAATTACAATATATTTTTTCATAATAATGTCTGCAGTGCCGTTTTAGTTAAAAATATAAATTACAGAAAAGAATCGGCATTCAGATATGCTAAACTATATTCCAAGTATTCATTTTAAAATTGAGAGTGGGTAGATGTACTTTTTTAGAGGGAGAATAGCAGAAACGATTGGGTAAAAAGAATTTAAAATTTAGAAGGCTGTAGTTTCTGCATTAGAATTTCTTTCCTGCTCCTGGAAACATCTACGGTAGAGCCATCAGTCATCATCAGGTATCCGCCTTCGCCTTTAATGTATTTTGTTATTGCGTTCAAATTAACTATATGTGAATTATGTACTCTCATAAAAGCATAACCGTCCAAAAGCTCTTCTATTTCCTTTAAAGTTCTGGAAACAAGTATCTTCTTTTATCTGCTAAAAAGAATTCTGTGTAGTTACTGTTAGAGGAGCAACTAATGATGGAATTTATTTCTACTAATTCCAGGCCCTGCATAGTAGGCAATGCAATACGTTTTACAGATACAGCCGGCTGATTAACTTTCTGTAATAAAATTTCCAGTTGCTGAGAAATATTCCCATTTAATTTCTTCATAACTTTCTGCACTGCTTTCTGAAGCTCTTCCCTGTCAACAGGTTTTAATAAATAATCTAATGCACTAAACTTAATAGCTTTGATCGCATATTGATCGTAGCTGGTAGTAAATATTAATTCAAAATCAATTTTGGGTAATTGTTCCAGCAACTGAAAGCCATTCATGTTCGGCATTTCTATATCAAGAAAAACCAGTTGCGGATGAAGTGAAGTTATTTTTTGTAATGCGTCTTCGGCTGAATAACAAATTGCAATTAACTGAAGTTCCGGACAGCTTTCTTTAATCAATATCTGTAATGCCTCGCAGCTGTTTTTTTCATCGTCAACTATGATAGTAGTGATCATATTGCATTTACTAAAGGTTCCTTAACGTCATCCTTATGTTTAATGATTAATGTAACTTCTGTTCCCTCAACGTTACCTTCACTATCCATTACATCTTTGATGTTATAAAAAGTACGAGCAGTTTTTTCATTGTTGAAAAGAGCAAGCCTTTCTGTAGTAATTTTCAGACCAAAAGATTTTTGCTTTTCACCGGATTTACTTTTTAGCTCAGAAGCTTTTCCTGCCGACTCCATTGTCAGAAATAATGCATTGAAGTTGTCCGTTCTGTAAGCTCATTACAATATCAAGTTTTCCCTGTCCCTCTTTACCTGCCTGTCCGGTAGGCAGGTGCATTAAGCCATGCCATATTGCATTCTCACAAAATGGTTGCAAAAGCATTGGCGGTATATAAATGGTTTCAGGTTCGATGGTGTTGGCATAAATAATATTATAATCGAAAGAATTACTGAAGCGTAGACGCTCCATATCAAGATACAATCGCAG
>JBHENB010000043.1:0-17797 GCA_046262255.1 Chitinophagaceae bacterium | reverse complement strand
CCCGTGCACTCATTAACGAAAATAAGTGGCGAGCCAGCCGTTACGGCATTGACGGGTATTTAATAGATTTTGGAAAAGAAGAAGAAATAAATACCCGTGTGCTGATCTATGAATTGCTGGATTTCGTAGATGATGTGGTAGACCATTTAGGATCGCGTCATCGGCTTGCCTATGTTCATAAAATTTTAGAACAAGGCACAGGTGCGGACAGGCAACTAAAAGTTTTTGAAGAAACAAAAAACCTGGTAAACGTTGTGGATTACATAAAAGGCAGTTTCCTGGCTTGTTTATGATACACTGGTCTATAGAAACTTTTGTAAATTGTAGGTCTGGAATTACCACATCTTTAAAACCATTTTAAACTCTATGGCCAGGATTTTCAGTATTAATTTTCCACATCAGGGTGAAATGCAAAATGCATTAATTTCTGTACGAAACAACCATTCTTATACTGAATATAAAATAGAAATGATTCGTGACGAGTTGCTAAAATTATTGCCGGACAACAAAATAATTTCTATGTCCTCAAAGCATTTTGTTTTTCCTAATGCAACAACTGCACTCTCAGAGAATTTAATGACCGAGATAATCAAAGCTGTTGCATATCATGTGCAATCATTACAGGTGTAACCCGTTTCCTTCTCCATCCTGATCCTGATATACATTCTAATTGATGCTATATTATATGTTCCAATACATAAATGATTTTACTTAAATTGAAGTCTTCAATTTTGGTGTTATGAAAAAATGTTTGTTTTTTCTTCTCCTTGTTTCCTTTATTGATTTATGTGCGCAAACCAAAAAAGACTCTATTCTTCAAATACAGGAGTGGGCTAAATGGTACGACCTTGATTTCACAACAGCAGAAGGTGATTCCATGCTTCGGAATTTAAGAAGCTTCAGCGGCACTTATAAGCGGATGCACTCAACTTACCCTCAGAATTCCCTTCCCTACCCTTTTGCTTTTCAACCTGCACCTTATGGATTTACAATACCAACTAAGCAACAAAATATAGTTTGGACCATTCCAGCCAATATTTCTTTGCCAAAAAATAAAATGGATCTTGCATTTTATTCCATACCGCAACTGGCTTCTCTCATAAAAAATAAAAAAATATCTTCTGTTGACCTCACTACTTTTTTTCTGGAGCGATTAAAAAAATGGGGAGATACACTAGAGGCTGTAATTACACTGACAGAAGAACTTGCACTGCAACAGGCAAAAGCAGCAGACTCAGAGTTGAAGAAAGGAATTTATCGGGGACCTCTACACGGCATTCCGTACGGATTGAAAGATTTATTTGCAGTGAAAGGCTATAAAACAACCTGGGGTTCCACTCCATATAAAGACCAGGTGATTGATGAAGATTCTTATGTATATACACAGCTAAAAAAGGCCGGTGCAGTATTATGTGCAAAGCTATCCTTAGGTGCACTGGCATACGATAATAAATGGTTTGGAGGTTTTACACGCAATCCATGGAATTTGCAGGAAGGATCAAGCGGCTCTTCTGCAGGTTCAGCCGCAACCACTGTTGCAGGTCTGTTGCCATTCACAATTGGCACCGAAACATTAGGCTCAATTGTATCTCCATCCACCAGGTGTGGTGCCACTGGTTTACGGCCAACATTTGGCACAGTTAGCCGCAGCGGTGCAATGGTCCTTTGCTGGAGCTTAGATAAAGCCGGCCCTATTTGCAGAAGTGCAGAAGATGCAGCCATTGTATATTATTACATCAAAGGCACTGATGGGAAGGATGCAGGTTCTGTTGATCATGCGTTTAATTATAATCCAAAAGCGGACATAAAAAAGCTGCGTATTGCTTATGCAGAAAATTATTTTAAAAAATTAGCTGCAGATGCACAAGAATGGAAAGTGTTAGATGTTTACCGTTCTATGGGCATAAATGTGCAGCCAGTACAGTTTCCTGATTCAGCAATTTATCCATTCAACATTATAGGTATTGTTCTAAATGCAGAATCTGCCGCAGCTTTTGACGAATTAACGAGAACAAATCGGGATGACCTTATTGAAAGACAAGACAGAAACTTCTGGCCGAACAGTTTTAGAGCAGCAAGGTTCATACCTGCAGTAGAATATATTAATGCAAATCGCTACAGGTCAAATATAATTACCAGCATGAACGATTTCATGAAAAATTACGATGTAGTGATTGTTCCTACTTATGCAGGGAACCAGTTATCCATTACAAATTTAAGCGGACACCCTGCTGTATGCATACCCATGGGTTTTAACCAAAGAGGCTTGCCGGTAAGCATTACCATGCTGGGTAATTTATATGATGAAGCTTCTGTTTTGGAAGCGGCAAAAGCTTACCAGGATAAAACTGATTTCCACAAAAAACATCCGGAGAAATTTACGTTTTAACCACATTAACTATGAAGATTTTAAACATTTCAGTCGCTTGTTTATTCTTTCTTTCCTGTACTACTTTAAAAAAAGTGGATCTGCTTGTGTATAACACAAAAGTGTACACAGTTGATGCTTCCTTTTCTGTAGCAGAAGCAATGGCAGTAAATAAGGGCAAAATAGAAGCAACAGGGTCCACCGCTCAGCTAACAAAAAAGTATAAAGGGAAACAGAAAATTGATGCGAACGGCAAATTTATTTACCCCGGGTTTATTGATGCCCATGCGCACTTTTTAAGTTACGGATTAAGCTTACAAACAGCCGATTTAGTAGACACAAAAAGTTGGAACGAGGTGTTGCAGCGTCTTACTCAATTTAAACAACAAAAAAGTTTGCAACCGGGTCAATGGCTTACCGGCCGTGGCTGGGACCAGAATGACTGGACAGTAAAAGAATTTCCGGATAAACATAGGTTGGATGAATTGTTTCCGGAAAACCCTGTTTTGCTAACACGTATTGATGGCCATGCTGCCATAGCTAACTCCAAAGCATTCCAATTGTCTAATATAACCGCACCAAAAAAAATTACCGGTGGTGAAATTGAAGCAAAAAATAATCAGCCAACAGGTATTTTAATTGATAATGCAATTGGCCTGGTTAGCAGTAACATACCACGGCCTGATAAAGCAACTCTTACAAATGCTTTGCTGGATGCTCAAAGAAATTGTTTTACTGCAGGCTTAACTACAATTGATGATTGTGGCGTTAACGCATCGACAGTTGACCTTGTGAAGGAACTGCAGAACAACAATCAGTTAAAGATGCGTCTGTATTTGATGCTGAGCGATAACCCTGCTAATTATGATTACTTAGAAAGCAAAGGAATAATAAAAACAAACAAACTACACGTAAGGGGTTTTAAATTGTATGGTGACGGGGCATTGGGCTCACGTGGGGCCTGCCTTTTGCGGCCCTATAGTGATAAGCCCGGTTCATATGGTTTCCTGCTCAGCTCTCCTGCACATTTTGATTCCACGGCAGCACGTATCTATAAAAATGGTTTTCAAATGTGCACCCATGCCATTGGTGATTCCGGCAACCGCGTTATTTTAAAAACGTATGCAAAATACCTCAAAGGAAAGAACGATCTGCGCTGGCGTATTGAACATGCACAGGTAGTGAATGAAAAAGATTTTAAACTATTTGGCCAATATAATATCATTCCATCTGTACAGCCAACCCATGCCACTTCAGATATGTATTGGGCTGGTGAACGTCTTGGTAACCAGAGAGAAAAAGGCGCCTATGCCTATAAGCAACTAATGTTAGAAAACTTATGGATGCCGTTAGGAACTGATTTTCCTGTGGAGAATATAAGTCCTTTTAAAACGTTTTATGCTGCAGTATTCCGGCAAGATGCAAAAGAATTTCCTGCAGGTGGTTACCAAATGGAAAATGCACTCAGCAGGCAAGATGCATTGCGGGGAATGACTATTTGGGCAGCAAAAAGCAATTTTGAAGAGGCCGAAAAAGGAAGTTTGCAAAAAGGGAAATTGGCAGATTTTATTATACTGGATAAAGACTTAATGGCTGTACCAAAGTCAGAAATTTTAAATGCAAAAGTTTTGATGACATTTTTGAATGGCGAGAAAGTTTTTGAACAAAAGTAGAACGAATGAAATATGTTGTCTCTTTGTTTTTTATTGTCTTTTTTAGTGATTGCTCAAGCATACGGGTATCTCAAAAAAAAATTGTATTCTTTGGAGATTCTATTACAGAATTAGGTGTTAAACCATCCGGCTACATTACAGAATTAAAAAAAATCCTTTCAGAAAATAATCAAAACAATTATCAACTGATCGGGTCGGGTATAAGTGGAGATAAGGTGTATGATTTGTACCTAAGACTTGAAGAAGATGTTCTTGCAAAAAAACCACATGTTGTTGTAATATGGATTGGAGTGAATGACGTATGGCATAAAAAGCTATTAGGCACAGGAACCGATCCGGAAAAATTTGAAAAAATTTATAATGCGCTGATTAAAAAGCTGAAACAAAATAATATTCGCGTTTACTTAAGCACCCCTGCTGTTATCGGGGAAAGAACAGAGGGTAATGAACTGGATAAAGACCTGGAAAAATATGCTTCCATCATCAGGAGTATTGCGCAAAAAAATGATTGTACTTTAATTGACTTGCGTAAACTGTTTTTAGATTACAATAAAATACATAACACATCTAACCTTGATCGTGGCATTCTCACGTATGATGGAGTTCATTTAAACGATAAAGGAAATCAATTAGTTGCTCAGGAAATGTATAAAGTCCTCCACAAAACACTTGCGTTGAAGTGATGTTAAGATTTCTCGGCACTTTTTCATGTTTGGTAAGAAAATGGCTTGTTCTCAATAACTTACTTTTGCACATCCTATGATCAGAATTGCAATTTTAGATTTATATGAAGGGCAGGTTAACCAGGGAATGCGATGCATCAGGGAAATCATTAATCAGTGGTCAGAGTTTAACCATTATGAAGTTAGCTGGGATGAGTTTGATGTGCGCTTAAAAAACGAAGTTCCTGATCTTACCTACGACATTTACATTTCCTCCGGTGGCCCCGGCAGCCCTTTGGAAAGTATCGGTTCAGAGTGGGAAGTAGCTTATTTTAACTGGTTTGCTGAGATTGAAAACTGGAACAATAATCCCTCTCACACAAATAAAAAACATTGCTTTTTCATTTGTCATTCTTTTGAATTGATTTGCCGGCATTATTCCATTGCACAAATAAGTAAACGAAAATCTACCTCATTCGGCGTATTCCCTGTACATCTATTACTGGAAGGTCAGCAAGAGCCGGTTTTTTATGGCTTAAGAGATCCTTTTTATGTTGTGGACAGCCGCGATTGGCAAGTAGTGCAACCTGATTTCGATAAGCTGAAAATGATGAGTGCAGATATTTTATGTGTTGAAAAATACCGGGCACATGTACCCTACCAGCAAAGCCTAATGAGCGTACGGTTTAATAAATATATGATTGGCACGCAGTTTCATCCCGAGGCAGACGCAATTGGCATGAGCATGTATTTACAAACTGAAGAAAAAAAACAAAATGTCATTGAAAATTTTGGCGAAGAAAAATGGCAGAGCATGCTGCAGCAATTAAACGATCCGGAAAAGATCATGTGGACCTACTCCCACATCTTGCCTAATTTTCTAAAAATAGCTGTAAAGCAATTACACCAGGAATTAATACAAGTTTAATAACAGTTGGCCGATGATAGTTCACAGATGAAAGTCCAGAACACAAGTCTATTGAACATCGATAATTGCTTATTGGCTATTCTCTACTGCCCCACTGTTAGCTTCTTACTTCCTACTGCTAATTGATCATTGCCTGTTGCTTCTTGCTAATTGCTCAGCGCATTGTAAATTGTTTGTTTGTTATTTATCTTCCCTAAATAATTAATTAGCTCTATGGTTCCTCAATTACGTAAAAGTTATAATGAACAATTTAGCAAGGAAAAATACCAGGCATTTCTACAGGAATTAAACAGCTTTTATCCCGGCCACTTGGACTTTCGTGTTGCGGAAACGCCAATCTTTATCCCAAAAGACTTTAAGGAAAAAGTGTTAGATGTCTGTGAAAGTATTATTGATGTTATTACACAACCCCAATACCAACAGCAAAGCAAAAAAGCCGTTCCTTCAAATTTATTTGTTCCCGGCGAAGATGAGCGACCACATTTTATTTGTTTTGATTTTGGCATTTGCCATGGTGACCATTCCTTAGAGCCCCAGTTGATTGAAATGCAGGGTTTTCCCAGCTTGTTTGCTTACGAAGTTTTATATTCTGAAGTTTTTAAGAAACATTTTCCCGCTCCGGATAATTATGATGACTATTTGAGTGGTTTATCCAAAGAATCTTACCTGCAATTACTGCATAAAATAATAGTAAGTAATAATGACTCTGAAAACGTAATACTCCTGGAAATATTTCCGCATCAGCAAAAAACACGTATTGATTTTTATTGCACAGAACGCTACCTGGGTATAAAAACGGTCTGTTTAACAGAGCTTATCAAAGAAGATAATATGCTCTATTATCTTCTTAATGGAAGAAAAGTTCCAATACATCGGATTTATAACCGGCTCATTTTTGATGATCTTTTTCAGCAACCAATAGAAGTACAGGAAAAAGGAAAGTTGTTTCAGGAAGAATTGAACGTTGAATGGATTCCGCACCCAAACTGGTTTTACCGCATTAGTAAATATTCATTGCCATTCATTAAACATCCTTATGTGCCGGAAACAAGATTCTTAAACGAATTGCAATCGCTACCGGAAGATTTGGAGAATTATGTAGTAAAGCCGCTTTTTTCTTTTGCAGGACAAGGAGTAATTATTGATGTTGAAAAAGAAGCCATTGAGAAAATAAACGATCCTGAAAATTGGATTTTGCAACGAAAAGTAAAGTATGCTTCAATGATACAAACACCGGATGAACCTGCAAAAGCCGAAATGCGCATTTTTTATTTTTGGGAGCCTGGTAAGCCTCGCCCAATTGCTGCAAACAATCTGGCCAGGTTAAGTAAAGGTAAAATGATAGGTGTTCGCTATAATAAAGACAGGGAATGGGTTGGAGGAAGCTTATGTTTATTTGAAAAATAAATTATTTGACAATAAATCTTACTCCGGCAAAAATGCGTCTGCCCTGGTTGGGCGCATACACATACGCAGGATCGAATGTGAGCGCATAAGGGTTTTTTGTTGTCGCCACTACATTGCCAGAAGCATCATATTCCACTAATTTATCAAAAGGATCATGTGAACGTGCAATGATGAATGGATTGTTCTTTGCCGGCGTCCAGTTGAGAATATTTTTTACGCCTGCAAATAGTTCCAACTGCTTGTTTAGCCATTTGGTGATCTGTAGGTTCTGAATGCTCCAAATTTCGGAGTAAGGCTTGCGAGGATCTAATGAAGATGCCAACGGAAGCCTCATTGGGCCGTATATATTTCCCGTATAATCCACCATTATACCTGACACAGGAAAATTATAACTTAACGTCCACGTGCCACTCCATCTCTCCGTCATTACAGGGCGTTGACTCACCATTTTGTCTTCAGCATTTTTTTCTACTTTTTTCACATCCTGCAGCGTTAGTCCTACTATTCCTTTTAACCGCTGCATTACATTCAAGTCAATATTTAGAGTAAAGCCTTTTGAAACAGCATACCCTTTTAGATTATCATAAATGATCTTGTTGGGATGTGTATCGTAATCAGCAATGATCTGGTTATGAAAATAGGAGTACCATACCGAGGCATCAAAATTAAATTTCTGGGAACTGCTTCCGAACTGGTTTACATAGTTCAGATTAATGTTGTAGCTCTTTTCAGGTTTTAGCTTATTTCTTACTTCAATTGCCCTGGCACCGGTTAGCGCCGCATGGTCTTCGGTAAACAGGTTAACAACCCGGAATCCTGTTCCTGCATTCACCCTGAAAACCTGCTTTTCATTTATGCTGCATTTATACGCCAATCTGGGCGTAAGAATACTTTTATGTAGCTGGTGATAATCATGCCGCACTCCAAACAGCAGGGTATGATTTGTACTTAACTTCCATTCATCCTGCAAAAAAATTCCCGGAATAAAAACCCGCTCCGGATTATTTTTTTGTGTCAGTGTATCGATGGTAGCTGTGGAATTATCATCATAGTAATTATAGCGGGTTGCCAGTCCTGCAAGCAGATCATGAACATTAAAAACGGACTTATTCCAGGTTAGCTGCGAAAAAAGAATCTTTTGTTTTGCCATATAGGGTGTAATACCGTAATAAGAATTTTGATCGTGTGTAGTGGCAGAAAAAGATAAAAAAATGTCTTCCTGCACAGGTAGCTGATAAGTTCCGATAGCTTCCCATCGCTTTGTATAAATACTTTCTCCATAAAGAATATCTGTACCCCTAAATTTTTTATTCCACTGCATCTCACCGCCCCACCGGTCTTCATAAAAATAGCGGGCTGCAAGCGATGCTTTTCGGTTAAATTTTCGTTGAAAGCTCCATTTATTAAAAACCGTAAACCTGTTTTGCAGGGTAGCATCGGTAAAATTGTCATTGTTCTTATCAAGGGGTCGTGTATAGTTAAAATAATTAACACCTAACAGTGAGTATGACTGCCCTATCTTCCACCGAACACTAACATCTGCATTGTGTTCATGCCAGTTGGTGGTCATAAGATTTGCAGTGAACGTAGGTGCTTTTTCAGGTTGTTTTGTAATGATGTTAATCAATCCGCCTATAGCTTCTGAACCATACAAGGTAGATGCCGGTCCCTTTACAATTTCTACCCGTTCAATTAACTGAGTTGGTATTCCAAATAAACCATACACGGATGAAAGGCTGCTCACGATCGGCATACCGTCAATAGTAACCATTGTATAAGGTCCTTCAAGGCCGTTAATGTGAATATCGCCGGTATTGCAAACGTTACAATTGATCTGGGGACGTACACCATTTACATTTTGTAAAGCTTCAAAAATGCTTGGCGAGGGATTTTTCTTAAAAAACTGCGGTGAATACACTTCAACTGCAATTGCACTTTGCATCCTTTGGACCGGTTTTAGCGTTCCCGTTACCACTACTTCGCTTAAGGCTGCATCAAACCTCATTAAATTAATAGAAAGTGGTTTTGTATCACCAGTAACAGTCACTGTTCCTCTATATAACTCATACCCTATCATGGTGACATGTAAAACATGCTTTCCTTTGCCAATATCTGAGAATTGAAAGAACCCAAGGGAATCGGTAAAAGTTTTCTGACCAACGGAAATAGAAACGCTGGCACCTGCCAAAGGCTGCTGATCATGTAGCACATACCCCTGTACATTGTTTGTTTGTGAAAAACAATACATTGAAATCCATATACAAAAAAAACAAATCGCAAACCCCTTATATTTCATACAAATGTCATTTGACTTGCCAAAGGTATTATATTTGGATTACCAAATATTAATTAATTATTTTTAGTGCCTATTTTTGGTCAATGCCTCATTTTACCCACCATTCTGAAGAGAATTACCTGAAAGCGCTTTATAAGCTAAGCAGCAAAGACGTTAGAAAAGTAAACAACATTGCCCTGGCCAAGCTTATGAGTTTAAATCCTGCTACAGTGCTTGAAATGGTACGCAAACTTTCAGACAAAAAATTAGTGCAGCTTCTACCAGACAAATCCATTCAACTTACTGACAAGGGGAAAAAGGAAGCTTTGCTGATTATACGAAAGCACCGTTTATGGGAGGTATTTCTTGTGGAAAAATTAAATTATGACTGGAATGAGGTCCATGCTCTTGCCGAGCAGCTTGAACATGTTGATTCTGAGGATCTGATTAACCGCCTTGAAGAGTTTTTAAACTATCCTGCTTTTGACCCCCACGGCGATCCGCTGCCCGACCGCCAGGGCAGGATGCAACATAATGTTACTGTGCCATTATTTAACTGTTCAAAGGGTAAAACATATGTAGTACAAAACTTTGCTGAAACAGATGATCACTTTCTGGATTATTTAAGCAAATTAAGTATTAAGCCGGGGGTTAAGCTAAAGATAATAGACGTGAATGAATTCGATCTTTCACATACCGTGTCCATTGCTAAACAAATGACATATCTAAGTGAAAAAGCTGCCAGAAATATCATGGTGCTGCCAGCCTCCTGAATCATGAGAAAATTAGTTTCCACGGGGGACGCCTTTAACATTTCGTTGTTAAACCAAAGGCACTTTGGCACATCTTTATCTATATAATATAAATTAAACTGCACACCATGAAAAAAATTCTTTTACTTCTAATTTCCTTCGGCGGTTTTGCTTCTCTTTTTGCTCAGTCCAACCCAGAGATGGAGGAGGCAAAAAGAGTAATATTAGGCAATAAGAAAAATAGTCGCACTTCTGAGGAGCGTCGAACTTCTGATCGGAATAAAGATCCCAGAGATGTTGTTTTAGGCCGTGACAGGAGAGTGTATGATGAATCAGGAAGGCGTTACCCAGATAATTATCCTTACGGTTCCAGGGATGCACAAATAGAGCAGGTAAATCGTGAATATGATGCAAAAATTCAGTCAATAAGAAATAATCCGACCTTATCTGCTGCTGAAAAGGAAAGAATGATTCGTCAGCTGAACAGAGACAGAGTTGAAAGGATTAAGCGTATTAACAATGAATACAAAAAAGACAGGAGATATGATGATGACGACGATGATGATTACAAAAAAGATAAGAAAGATAAAAAATACAAGAAAAATAATGGCAACCATTATGGTTGGGAAAAAGGAGTAGGAAACCCTCACCGTACTGGCGGAAAAAACAAATCAAAAGGAAAGAAGGGCTAAACTATCCTTCGTTCTTAAAAAGGACTACCCTGCACAATTGCAGGGTTTTTATTTTAGTTCAAAGCTTTCTAGAAATTTAGTATTAAAATCTCCTTCCCGGAATTTTTCATTCTGCATTAGTTGTAAATGAAACGGAATAGTTGTTTTTACTCCTTCAATCACATATTCGCTCAATGCACGATACATTGTATCAATAGCCTCTCCCCGTGTTTGGGCTACAGTAATCAGCTTGCCAATCAAAGAGTCGTAATAAGGTGGTATAACATAGCCTGCGTAAATATGGCTATCCACCCGGACGCCGTGTCCCCCGGGTTGATGTAATACTGTAATTTTCCCTGGAGATGGGCGAAAATCATTGTAAGGGTCTTCGGCGTTTATACGGCATTCAATGGCATGCATTGCTGGTTCATAATCTTTGCCGGAAATTCTCTCTCCCATTGCAATTTTTATTTGTTCCTTGATCAAATCGTAGTTGATCACCTCCTCTGTAACACAATGCTCTACCTGAATTCTTGTGTTCATCTCCATGAAATAAAAATTGCGGTGTTTGTCTACTAAAAATTCCACAGTGCCCACACTTTCATAATTAATAGCACCAGCAGCATTTTTAGCGGCCTCCCCCATTTTATAGCGGAGTTCCGGCGTCATAAATGGAGATGGCGATTCTTCAACTAATTTCTGATGTCTTCTTTGGATAGAACAATCCCGTTCGCTTAAATGACATACTTTACCGAAGCTGTCACCTGCAATCTGTATTTCAATATGCCGGGGCTCCTCTACAAATTTCTCCAAGTAAATGCCATCATTCTTAAAAGATGCAGCAGCCTCTGCTTTGGCACTATTGTAGGCTCTTTCCATTTCACCTTCTTCCCAAACAATTCGCATCCCTTTGCCCCCGCCGCCTGCAGTGGCTTTTAAAATAACAGGATAACCCATTTCCCTGGCCACTCCCACTGCCTCTTCCAAACTCTGCAACAGACCTTCACTGCCCGGAATCACAGGAACGCCAGCTCCAATCATAGTTTCTTTCGCTGTAATCTTATCTCCCATTTTTGTTATCATTTCCGCCGTAGGTCCAATGAACTTAATACCGTGGTCTGCACATATCTGAGAGAACTTTGCATTTTCTGCTAAAAAACCATAGCCTGGGTGTACTGCATCTGCATTAGTTATTTCTACTGCTGCCATCAGGTGGGGAATATTCAAATACGACTCGCTGCTTTGCGGTTTTCCAATACAAACTGCTTCATCAGCAAACCTTACGTGTAAACTATCTCTGTCCGCAGTAGAATAAACAGCCACGGTTTTAATGCCCATTTCCCTGCACGTACGAATTACTCTTAACGCAATTTCTCCCCGGTTCGCTATTAGTATTTTTTTAAACATACTTTAATTAGCTAATTAGCAAATGTGATAATTTGCTAATTAGAACAGCATCATTCATTAAAAAATAAAAAAACTTAATAAATAGCTTAAAGGATTTTTTTGTTTTGCAGTTCCCAGAATTTTATTTAACACTTTCTGAATTTCCTCAAGCTTTAATAGCAAATGTTTACAGTTTGGAAATTTTTGAGCATAATCGCATAACCTGTGCCAATATTGAGCCTCATCGGCTTCTTTGGCAGCGACTTTTATCTTGTGAATAAAGTCTGCTTTACTTTCTGCGTTTTGCGCTTCCATTGAATTTGCACCGATTGAAGTAGCAGATCTCAATAACTGATTGCTGATAATATATTTTTTAGTTGCATCCAGGAGCTCGCAATATTCAATTGCTGACAAAGCGAAATCAAAACTTAATTTTAAAATTGGATTGTTTGTAATTAATTCTTTCTGCATAAGAGGAGTCAAATTAGCATATTAGCTAATTAGCAAATTAACTTGGTTCTACCAAAAATAAAGGCTGGTCATATTCAACAGGGGAAGCATCATCTACCAATATCTCTACAATTGTACCTTTTACTTCGCTTTCGATTTCATTGAATAATTTCATTGCTTCTATGATGCATACAACTTTGCCAGGAGTAACCTCATCACCAACTTCAACAAAATCTGGTTTGTCAGGTGATGGGCTGCGATAGAAAGTTCCAATCATGGGACTTTTTATAATAGTTGTTGTTGAAGAGCCTTGAGGTTTTGTTTCTTGCTTTTCTGCAGATGGTAAAGAAGCTTGTTGACTTTGTTGAGAAATTTGTGGCTGCATAGGTAATGTGTACATAGGACTGGAAACGACCTGATGCGCCTGATCTTCTTTTTGCTTTATAGTAACCCTAAAGTCCTTTTGTTCAACCGTAACTTCTCCAATATTCGATTCATTGACCAGCTTGATCAACTCCTGAATTTGCTTAAAATCCATTTGCTTCAATTTATAGGGATTTTGGTTTAAACGGCGACTAAGATAGGTATTTCAATTCAGAGTTCACATTGCAGCATGCCAGGTAAAAAACGCGGGTATTATCATAGAAAAGATAAAAGACATGTAAAAATTTCAGCAGTTAAAATTGCAACTTATTACCCGAAATTAAATAAGCAACCTCAGCAGCAAAATTATTTCTTAACTTTAAATATAAAAATTTTGTTATGCCCCGCTATGTAATAGAAAGAGAAATACCACAAGCCGGCAATTTTAACGCAGAACAGTTAAAAGGAATTTCACAAAAATCTTGTGGTGTTTTACAGGAACTTGGTCCTTCCATTAATTGGGTTCACAGCTATGTTACAGAAGATAAAATCTATTGTGTGTATGATGCTCCTGATAAAGACATCATTAAACAACATGCAGAAAAAGGAGGATTTCCTGCCAACAGGATAGAAGAAGTAAAAAATATGATCAGTCCCGCAACAGCTGAAATGACTTAGTCTTTGAGTGGATTTAGATTGCCGTTATTTCCTCGTACGCTGCGGTCAATGGTCTTTCAATACCATCACCTTTCCATTCTGTAACGCCGGGTATGGTTGTACTTTTAATGAATTCTTCCTTCGTTCTCCCGGCTTTTACTTCCTGCCTTGCGAAGTCAAGTACACGTTGTAAATAGTCTTTGAATTTCATCAGGTCATCACTTGTGCCGGTTACTTCGTAACCTTCTGCCGCATGACCAAAAATATAAATAGTATCTCTTTCAAACTCGTGTGCTGTTTTATCTAAAACTTTAATCCAATTTTGGATAGAAGCCCCCGCAGAACGATCCACAAAAGGATGACGTCTGTTGAACATAAGGTCGCCCATGTGTACAATATTCGATTTTTCAAAATGTATAACAGAATCGCCATCTGTATGTGCCGGGCCAAAATAATACATCCTTATTTTCTCATTTCCTACCCTGGCTTTCCATTTTCTTCTATAAATTGTATCCGGGTATAATTGTTTGTCTTCTGTTTTATTTTTTTGAGCTGTGGCCTGCTGGTTTTTTAAACTGTTTTGATGTGCAACTACTTTTTGTGCAATTCCTTTGAACGAAATATTACCAGCCGTATGATCGCCATGATGATGGGTATTAATAAGATATCGTAACGGGTTTTGCGAACGTTTTTTCAACTCATCAATCAAATGTTTGGATTGGTCGGGAAATTGAGCATCTACTACTGTTATTCCGTCACTGTTTAATAAAAAACCAATAGTGCCGCCCCGTTCTGTAAAAACGCCAATATCATTACGAAGCATTTGTATCTTCCATGGATCATCAGAAAAAGCAGCAAGCATTTTCTGCTGAGAAATTGATAGCGCTCCAAATGTTAGTGCAGTATTCCGTATAAATGACCTGCGATGCATACAATTTGTTTTAGATTATGACTGTAAATTTTAGATTCTACCCTTGTCAACTTATGAACTTGTGAACTTGTGAACTTGTCAACTTTGCTAATATTCAAATTTACGTAATCCCGGTGCTTTTACCCATGTAATTATAACCACTATAATAGTCATGAACCCGCCAAAAATTACTGCAGGCGCCGTCCCGAAAAGCCGTGATGTAACTCCGCTTTCAAATTGACCCAATTCGTTAGATGAATTAATGAACATTGAATTTACAGAACTTACTCTTCCACGCATTTCATCTGGTGTGGTTAACTGTAAAATAGTTCCACGTACCACCACACTTATACCATCCAGCATACCTGCAATAAGCAAAGCTGCAAAGGATGTCCAGTATATATCAGATAAACCAAAAACAATAATACACAATCCAAAACCTGCTACTGCAAAAAGTAAAATTGTTCCCTGCTGCCTTCTTAACGGAAACAAAGTAATTATGATTATCATTAATACAGACCCAATATCAACGGCAGCATTTAACCAGCCAAAACCTATTGGTCCAACTTTTAAAATGCGATCAGCAAATTCGGGTATTAATGCCACCGCACCGCCAAAAAGCACCGCAAATAGATCCAAAGAAATAGCTCCCAATAAAATTTTATGACCAAAAACAAAGCGCAGGCCTTCTTTTACACTTTCCCATGCCTTCGCAGTAACATCCGCCCGAGCAACAGGTTTTTTACCGATTTTAGAAATAATGAACGATGATAACAGAATGTAAAACAGAATTATATAAAAAGTTGCATGCACTCCAAACCATGCAATGAAAAAACCAGCAGATGCATGTCCCAATATGGAGGCACCTAACCATGTAGATGAACTGATATTAGCCGCAAAATGCAAAATGTTACGAGGCACAAGTTGAGCAATAATTGCATGGGATGTGGGCCCTGCAAATGCCCTGATTACTCCGGTAAAAAATATTATAACATAAAAAAATAGCTCCAGTGTTTTGGAACTTAGTCTTCCTTCTATGCCTGGTTCTGTTGCTATTATTAAAGCTGCTACACAAAAAGAGTAAGAAATTATTCCTTTTAGTAATAAAGTACGCTTATCCGATTTATCTATTACGTGGCCGGCGTATAATGCTAAAGAAACAACAGGCAAAAATTCTGATAGGCCTAATAATCCAATCGAAAATGAGCTTTGGGTTAGTTGAAATAATTTATATGCCACCGCAGTAGCAACCATGCGTAAGGCCATAATGTAGAAAAATCGGGAGATGATAAACAGGCGGTACTCAGGTTGCAACAAAGGGCTTAAACTATGCGAAGCTTTTTCATTGTTCATAAACTGTCTCTTACCCCAGTGACAAATAATGCTGCCCGTATTCGTATTCCCTGTTCAGAGCTTCAATTACAACTTCCAGGTGTTTTTCATTACCCAAAAAATCAGCCTGCGAAGCATCTACAAAAAGCGTTTTTACTTTATGCTGTTTAATATAATTAGTATAGGTATCCTGAATGTTTTGTAAATAGGTATCTGGTATCTTTTGTTCATAGCTACGATTTCGCTTACGAATATTTTCCTGCAATTTTTTTACAGGAGAATGCAGGTAAATAAGAATATCCGGTTGCACTAATTGTTGATGAATAATTTCAAACAAACGTTGGTACAATTTATACTCATCTTCCGGCAAATTAATCTTTGCAAACAACAGGCATTTGGTAAATAAATAATCGGAAATTGTTATAGTCTGAAACATGTCTTTTTGTTGCACCAAGTCCTTTAATTGCTTAAACCGTTCTGCCATAAAAAAAAGTTCCAGCGGAAATGCATAGTGTGAAGGGTTTTCGTAAAATTTCGGTAAAAAAGGATTGTCCGCAAATTGCTCTAATATGAGCCTTGCATTATAATGTCTTGATAGCAGGTGCGCCAGCGTAGTTTTACCTGCACCAATATTCCCTTCTATGGTGATGAAATGATATTTCATAACGCTATGCCTGAAATGGAACTATAATCATTCTCATATCTAATCCGTAACTACAAATAGAAAGAAAATAAAAAACAAAATCCAAGATAATTGATATACATTGTAGATACTAATCTGAAACTGCCATGAGAAAATTAACCTCCCCACGCACATTTTTCTTCCTCCTCTTAAGTATCTTCTTAACAGCTTTCTCTAACCTCTCAGCACAAACCCAGCAATTTATTACCCCAATCACACCTGTTTCATTTACATCAAAACAAATAGAACTAAAAAATTAGTAATTCAATAATGCTATGAATCTAAAAAGCTTTTTGTTATGTGCTACTGTATTGGTCTTTATTAGCTGTAAGAAGAATAAAGATGAATTTAAATATTTCGGCACTGCATCTGCAATGTTTAACGGCAGGGCTTGGCAAGCCAGTAAAGTAAGATGCGGGATAAATGTTCCTTGCTATAAAGGTAAATTGGGAATTACCTTTTATGTTTATAATCGGCAGGGTTTTTTAAGAGAATCTTTAATTTTTGAAAAGATTCCGATTGAAAAAAAAAGCTTTTTACTTTTTCCCAGGAATCCTGCTGATATGACTTGTGCGGATACAGTTGCGACAGCTGGATATTTTACTTCACAAGATGATGGAGATGTTGCCTTAGACGCCTATAAAGCTATCAATTCTATTGATAATTATTTTACCATTGAGGATTATAATGAAAGAACTAAAGAGCTTCGTGGCAGTTTTTCAGTAACTTTTGAAATATTTCGTCGTCAGGATCCAAATTCGGCTGATACAATAAGAGTTACTAATGGAAAGTTTTATACAAGGATTTTAGACTAGTGTGAATCAAGATATCTGCTAAACAAGCTCACAATTGCAAAGGTGGAGAGTTTGAAGGCGGCTAAACAGTCACAGAGTACCACTGAGTTTTGTGGAGAACCTCAGAGAGGATCCCTTGCAATCAGTCTTTTAATCCCGTCCTTCAATCTTAAGACATTAAAATTAATGAGCAACCCTATTCTGGCATTTGAAAGCTTTAGATATGTAAGAACCTGAGCAGTATGTACAACAGATTTTATCTCTACTACAACACAATTCTCTACCAAAAAGTCAAGCCGATAGCCTATTTCTAATTTGATTTCTTTATAAATAAGTGGGAGCCCTAGTTGTGATTTGATATTAAGACCATTGTTTATCATTTCATAATGTAAACAGGCTTCGTAAGTTGATTCCAGTAAACCAGGTCCTAATTGTTTATGTACTTCTATAGCACATCCGATTATAGTCTTTGTAATTAGGTTTATCT
>JBHENB010000042.1:296-18356 GCA_046262255.1 Chitinophagaceae bacterium | reverse complement strand
TTCGAAGAATAACTGGTTCTCTGAATAGATGGCGCTATGGGTTGTAAAAAACTGTAACCGTTTATCCATAGAATATTTTTCAATTCCGCTTTTTTCAGTGATGGTCGCAGCTTTTATGATTTGAGTCTTAATCGTTCTATCAGTAAATACTAAAAGTGCTGTATTCGCCTTTCCCTGCATTAACCTTGAAAAAGCTCTATGCAGGGCGAAATAAGGTGCTGGAAAATTCTAAAAAATAGAAGCAACTAATTCTCTGGATAGAGGGTTGGGTACAAGTAGTAATGATTTTAATCGTCTGCAGTCGAATTTGTTGAACTCCTTTTTCATAAGTGATGGTCGATTGATGTGACAAACTAAAAAATGATTCTATGAGTTGATACCGTTTCTTGTGCGATGGGCGGCAATTCAGCGGAGCATTTGAATTGCCTAGAGCTTTTTGGTTACTTTTTGGGGCAATGCCAAAAAGTGATAATGAAACCCAATTTCTTGCTATTTTGCTCTCTATGCTTTCCCTCAACTTCTCCCCTTTTCCGCAATTAACCACAGACAGATTGCTGCTCCGGCAGATGACAATGGATGACGCAGCAACTATTTACCGACTTCGCTCCGATGAGCAGGTGATGAAGTACATTCCGCGTCCGCTAACAAAAACTATTGAAGATGCAAAAATGTGGGTGGAAACAATACTTGAAACTATCCAGAAAAATGAGGCTGTTAACTGGGCTATTTGCTTAAAAGAAAATCCTGCAGCTCATATTGGAAACATCGGTTTTTGGCACATACAAAAAGAACATTATCGTGCAGAGATCGGTTATATGCTTCACCCGTCTTGTTATGGTAAAGGCATTATGCTGGAGGCCATGCAGGAAGCGCTGCAATATGGGTTCAATGTGATGCATCTGCATTCTGTTGAAGCACTTGTAGACCCTGGAAACATCGCGTCAATAAATTTACTCCTAAAAGCAGGATTTCAACAGGAAGGTTATTTAAAGGAGAATTGTTTCTTTGAGGGCAAATTTCTGGATACAGTTGTTTTTTCACTGTTGTCACCTGCTAAATAGTATTGCCAACCCTACCTGCCTCAAGCAGGAGTAATGTGCTGTTACTACATCATAAAGTAAGCACAGGCAGCAATGAGCAGTATAGTAAATACAAAAAGCAACCCTGCAACCAACCATGGGCGTTGTTTGATTATTGGTTGTGTTGGCAGATCTACGTTAAGTTTTGTAAATTCTTTTTCCTTCATAAAAATGTGCTTACCAAATTAAGACTAACCACAGCATGGTGCGAAGCAATGACTCAGGATTTAAAATAGACTGAACCGTGTAAGAGTCCGTTAAATGAGCTCTTCGCCACTGTTTGATTCATTGCAGCTTTAGTAGCACCTCTCTTGTATCTTCAAATGAAAGCAGGTTTATAGCCTGTTCCTTTGACACCCATTTTCTCGTCCTGCTTTCTGAACCTGTTATCACTTCCATAACAAATTTCATAAGATAGTATTGTATAAAAACTTTTTCAATTCCTTTTATATAGTGCAGATGAGTAATAATTTTTTCCGGCCTTGCAAGAATACCGGCTTCTTCAATTACCTCCCGTACAGCAGCAAATTCCGGAGTTTCACCTGTTTCTATATGTCCTTTAGGTAATACCCACTCAGAGCTACTTCCTTTTGCAGTTACCAACAGATAAAGGGTATCCGTATCTTCTATTTTATATACAAGTCCGCCCGCATGCGTTAAGTTCGTCATTTCTTCTTTACATTCTTTACCATTAAAAAAGAAAGTATTGAAAACAAAAGGGCACCGGTAAGAGCGACAATGATAATCCTTTTAGCATCAAGACTGAAAGCAACACAAGCGAATGCAGCTGCAGCGGCAGCCAAAATAAAATTGATAACTGCTGCTATGTGTGTAAGACTGGTGAGCTTTCTTTTGTCAGTAGTACCATTCACGTTTTTGGGATCAACAAAAGAAGTGTAATCAATCGGGATTATTGTGTGGTTAGAATCCAAATTTTGAATTATTTTCCTGATACGGGTAATATCATCTTTGAAGCCATCTGTAATATTATTTCGCTTAATAAGTCTTCTTTGAACGATAAATCCGATGCAAACAAGCCCTGTCAGTAATAAAATGATCAGCAGGTAAGTAAGGGGCTGGAATTTACCCGGGATGGAACTGAACTGCATAATGAATAACCCGAGGGCTCCTAAAACAAGAGATGAAATAGTAATAAAGAACTCAAGTCTTTTCTCCCCTCTTTCCTCATTAATATGGAGTGAATTGTTAAGTTCTTTATACTCTTCCATCAGGAACTCAAAAGCAATATCTTTTATATCTCTATCGGACATACTAATAAACTGAATTAAAATACTACAAAATAAATCATAAAAAGAATTGCCCTGCATTACATTTCCGCAGGCAATAAAAGTTATTATAGGTGTGGAACTATAATAAGAGCTATACCTTTTGAAACACAATCCGGTAATGGTCCATTACCTCGCATTCAAAACATTTTTTATTAGCCTGGCTCCTGTATACCGATACCTTATGCCTGAACTCCCTGTTCCTGACATATTCAGGAATGAGAGAAAGGTATAAGGCATATTTCTTAAGATTAAACTTTCTTAATCTTTTCCTCCATTGATTAGTGGTTTCAATATAATCCAATCTGCCGCTGCTAATGTTGACTACTTTAAAGTATGGTGCTGAATTTTTGGTGATCATCTCCTCACCGTAAGGAAGCCACGAGCCCGGAAAATGTTTTACGATTAATGCCATCAGGTAGCCAGTAGAACTTTTATCTGCATGAATATCCATTTCACTTTCGTCAATCATGTTTTTGCCGAAACACATTGTCTGTAAATAAAATCTTCCGCATGCGGGCAAAAGATCATATACGGTTTTAAAGAAGTTACTATAAATTTTATCCTGCATCCCTTCTTTATATTCTTTAATTGAGCAAAAGTGTTCAAATGCCCCTAACGATACAACTGCATCAAAGATTCCAAAATCTGCCGGTGCTATTGTTCTGCAATCTTTGAGGTAAACTTCCAGTCCGTTTTTTTGGCATGCAACTAATTGTCCGTCAGAAAGTGTTAGCCCAACGCCTATGGCTTTTCTTTTCTTTTTTACATAATTTAAAAATGGTCCCCACCCGCAGCCCATATCCAAAACTCTGCTCCCTTCATGGATGTTAAGCTGATCTGCAATAAATTCATGTTTTGCCTGCTGTGCTTCTTCCAGTGTTAAAGAAAAATCTCCGTTATATCTTGCACCACTGAAATCTGCTGTTTCGCCCATGCTCATGCGAAATATTTTATCAATAGTGGTGTAAGTAAAATCTATGTCTTTTTTATCTGCCACTTAACATCAGAATAATGCAAGCTAAGTGAAATCTACCTGTTACTTGTCCGGCGTAAGGTGCGTCACCTACCCTCACTACTTTAGGAGAGCAGGTGCAACAATTGCTCAATAGAATTCTGAATGATGCAGGGAGTGACACAATAGACGCTTAATAGTACCACTTCAGCTTAGTAAATAAAAAAATTTCTACAAAAAAACATCTTTCCCTATAATGCAACACGCTGCCCGGTGGCAGCAGCTTTATATATCGCTTCCACTATCCGTATATCCCGGAGACCTTCCTCACCCGGTACCAGCACAGGATTTCCCTGAATAATCGCTAATGCATCATCATCCATCTGTTTAACCTGTTGCCACGGCACCTCGTATGAATGATTGATTTCCCCCAGCGGACTCGAACCTCGTACTCCCGAATAAGCAGAATAAGGGGTTATTTTAATTTCACCTTTCTCACAACCAATATTAAGGTAGTTGATGTTTTCACCAAAGCTGGTTTTAATATCGGCCATTACACCGCCGGAAAATTCCAGTACCGCTTCCGCCGTTTCATCAAGTCCGTTTTTGTAAATTTCTGGCCGGGTAGTAGATGTTTGAGCGGATACTACTGCTATTGGTTCCATACCTGTCCCCATCCGTGCTCCCTGTATGGGGTAAACACCCATATCGTAAAGTGCTCCGCCGCCCATTTCCTTTTTTTGTTTCCAATGGTTGGTGCGACTATCGCGGTATCCGGCTGCACAGCTTACCTTCTGCACGTTGCCAAGAAGTTTTTGTTGTACAATGTGGCGGTATTCCTGCGTGTTGGGTTCGTGCTGCAAACGGTAACCTATAGCCAGTGACCTTTTGTTTTTGCGGCAGGCATCAATCATTTCACGGCACTCCTTCTCCGTACGCGCCATTGGTTTTTCGCACCACACATGCTTGCCGGCATCGGCAGCCTTTATCACATACTCGCGGTGCATGGAAGGAGGAAGCACCACATATATTACATCAATATCCGGGTTATTGGCAACCTGGTTGAAGTTGCTGTAGTTGTATACGTTCTTGTCAGGGATGTTATACTGCTTCTTCCATGCTTCAGCCTTTGCAGGTGTTCCTGTAACAATTGCAGCGAGGTAGCAGTGTTTCGTTTGTCGCAGTGCAGGCGCCAGCAGGTCGGTACTGTAGTAGCCCAACCCTACCAGCGCCACACCAAGCTTCTGTTTTTTGGGGCTACACGCCGGGAATAAACTATCCGGGGATAATAGCGTAGCTGCACTGGCAACGGAAATTGTTTTAATAACTTCTCTGCGGGAAATGGGTGTAGTCATTAGTTAAGCTGTTTGAAAATGGGTATTTAATAATTTTACAACTGCTGCTGAAATTAAAATGGATTAATTCTTTACCTATGAAGTTAACTCAACTTGCCAGCACATCATTGTGCGGGACCCATTAAAATTTTCTCACTACAAAAAGAAACAATATATTCACGCATTATTAATGAAGAGCTTTATCCCCTCTAAGAAAACTGCTTCCGCCCCTGTTTATTAATTATTAACTTTAAACATAAACCAACAAAAATGAAACAACTGTTATTTGTGGCAGGATTAGCCCTGCTCATTTCTTGTAATGATGGCACCACAGGTGCCGGTACAAATGAAGATAATGCTCAGCGAAACGGCGAAAACAGCCGGGAAGTCTACCGTGCCATTGAAACAGGAGACGTGAGCAAGCTGGACAGCTTTATTGCGGAAGACATTATTGATCATAACGGCAACCCGGATGGTAGTGATATCAGAGGCAGGGATAGTGTAAAAGCGTTGCTTTCCCGAATCCGCACATATTTTGACGGGCTGAAAATTGAACATATTTCAGATGCCACTTCTGCTGATGGTAATTATCATTTTGCGCTGATAAGAATGAGGGGCAAGGCAAAACAAAATCCATGGGGTATGCCTGTTGGTCAGGATATAGATGATACTTCGGTTGATGTCGTAAAGATCAGGGACGGCATGGCAACAGAACACTGGGGTTTTATGAGTATGGGGGATATGCAGGAAATGATGGCTGGTATGCACGGCGGAGGTGGTGGTGGACAGAAACCACCGGCTGCTGCTGATACAACGCAGAGATGATAACTAATTATTAAAAATAAACCCTGGCTTTTCAGCCGGGGTTTTTAATTATGCCGGTTCGAATTATTAGTATAGAGAAACATGTTGTTGTCTCCGGTTGTTTTTGTTTGCTTTTGATTTTTCTTATCCACTTTTATTTTGACATCCCGGTACACATCGGGACGGGCACATAGATTTAGATGTAGCTGGTTAATTCTCTGCTCTTAAAGTTTCTGTAAGTACCCTTTCAAAATCCGATACAAATTTTTCAAATTCCGGCCATGCGCTGCTTCCACCTTCTTTTGTTTTCCGGAACGCTTCCGCCTGTTTGGTTTTTATTCCCTGCAGGTTACGAATATAACCCGGATCACTCTCTGGATTCCGGAGGTCCTCTTCTATCTTTTGATACAACTTTTCAAAATTTGCTTCATTGCTTCTGTGCTTGCGTATAAATTTCAGGACTTCTTTCTATATGTCTTTTGTCATTCATTAAAAGCATTAAAAATTCAGGGTCAGATATTTTACCACCAATAATAATCTTATGCTCATTAAATTTATTTAGCAACCTGTATTATCACTTTTTTATTTTTAATTTTTTGGTCTTTTATAGCTTGCAATACATAGCTTGCTTTTGTTTTTCTTACAGCAACAAAAGAAAAAAAGTCTTTTGTTTCTATAAGACCGATATCTTCTTTTTTTAATTCGCCCCTGTTCGACAGGAAACCCACAATATCCACTTTATTTATTTTATTCTTTTTACCGGCACCAATAAAAAGTGTCGCCCATTTAGGCTTTTCAGGAAGCTCTGCCGTAGGAGGCAATTTTATTTTTTTAACGGGTTGCCTAATGTATTCCGGAAGCTTTTCTTCTCCATTTAAAATAAGTATAGCGGTACCAGTGGCATCCACCCGGGCTGTTCTTCCGTTACGATGTGTGAATACATCTTCTGTTTCAGGCAGATGGTAATGAATTATGTACCTGATATTAGGAATATCCAGTCCCCTGGATGCAAGGTCAGTAGTCACCAAAAAGTTAACGCTGCCATTCCTAAATCTTGCTAATGCAATTTCTCTATCCCGCTGCTCCATTGCGCCATGATAATAATTATTAACGATACTTTTCCCCGCTAAAAATGCAGCCGTCCTTTCTACTGCCTCGCGATGGTTGCAAAATATTATTGTAGAACGGTTTCCCAAATAACAGAGTAACCGAAAAAGGGTTTCGGCTTTATCTTTCTCAGGAGAAAAAACAGTTTGAATGGCTAATGCAGGAGAAGTAATTCCGCCTTTGGGTAAAAAGTCCAGGGTTACTGCGTCTTCAGCCCCAATATAGGCTGGTATGTCTACTGCTACTGTCGCGGAAGTTAGTATTCTCTTTTTGATTGCCGGCAAAGAACTAATGATAAAAGAGATATCATCCCGGAATCCCATTTCCAGTGATTTGTCAAATTCATCCAACACAAGTGTATGTATTGTATCACCAGTAATATTGCCCCGGCGAAGGTGATCGCCAATTCTTCCAGGTGTACTAACGATCAGTGCAGGAGGCTGCACCAGGTTATTTTCTTCAATCTCTCTTTTATGGCCGCCATAGCAACAGGTTATTTTAAAACCGGTTCCCATTGTTTTAAATACCTGTTCTATTTGCAATGCTAATTCTCTTGAGGGTACTACAATCAAAGCTTGTGTTTTATTAACCGAACGATTCAACGATTTGAGAATTGGCAACAAGAAAGCAATAGTTTTTCCTGATCCTGTTGCAGAAAGAATGATGACATTATCGTACTCCGATGTTGCTTTCAGAGAAGCCTTCTGCATTTCATTGAGGGCTTCAATATTAAGATTAGCGAGAACAGAAGCTACAGAGAGATTAGGAGCCATTGGATAAAAGTACATTAAGATGATATTCAGTTTTCACAGGAACAGAGGGAAAAATCATCATCACAACCAAGCACAGGGTAAAATCTTTTTGACAGTTGCCTTCTAACTGCTTATTAGTATATTTAAGATAAATAACTATTTATGTTATCCGGCACTTTCATTCAGATCCGCAAACTAATCCTATTCATTGTTTTTTTTATAACTACTTCTACTGCTGGTTCACAAAAAACATCTACAGAAATCCTTTGGGATAATTATGGGGTGCCTCATATTTATAGCAACAATGAAATAGAGATGTATTATGCTTTTGGATGGGCGCAAATGCATAACCATGCAAATCTGTTACTCAAGCTTTATGGACAAGCCCGTGGCAGAGCAGCAGAATATTGGGGGGAAAGCTTTTTGGCATCTGACAAACAGATACAACTGTTCAATCTTCCTGATTCTGCAAAGCAACATTATGCAAGGCAGGATAAAGAGTACAAGACGTTTTTAGATGCGTTTGTAAATGGAATAAATGCTTATGCCGGTGCACACCCTGAGGCAATTAATTCAGCAATGAAGCAGGTGTTACCCATTACGCCGACGGATGTACTTGCACATAGTACCCGGATTATATGCCTCGAGTTTTTAGCTGGCGGTGATATTTGGAATATACGACGTTTAATTGCTCCCGGATCAAATTCCTATGCTATTGCTCCTTCAAGATCAGCTTCTAAAAATGCGATGCTCGTTGCAAATCCGCATTTACCCTGGGGGGATTTCTTTATTTTTTTTGAAGCGCATTTAACTGCGCCCGGCTTTAATGCTTATGGCGTTTCGTTAGTAGGTCAACCGGCATTAAACATTGCTTTTAATGAGAACCTTGGCTGGACACATACTGTAAATACAATCGATGCATCTGACAGGTATGAGCTAAGCCTTAAGGCAAAAGGCTATTTGCTTGATGATGTGGAGTAGACTAAAAATTTTTTTTGATACGGGTATGGATTAATGTTTAAGCTACCTGGTTAAAGGATTGGGATCTCAACCTCCCTGAATGAATGAATTTTCTGACTTCTCATCTACCTTAGGCGGATACTTTTTGGGGCAGTGCCAAAAAAGCGACAATAATAAAACCAACTATTCGAAAATACTTAGTATATAACCCTTCGCCCCGGCAGATTCATTGTAAATTGTTGGGGGAGACATCCTCTTAATCCACAGGCATTGGTTCTTCGGGTTCACCGAATACATATTTATTAAACCACTGCCAATTGTGCCATACTGCAGCCAGCCGTTCTTTTGGTTTATTAATGCCGTGGCCAAAGCCTTTGTAAACAATAAGCTTTGAGGGCACTCCCCTGTCCTGCAACCCGCGGTACAGCTCATACGCATTTGGTATGGGTACACGTTTGTCAAACTCGCCATGCTGTATCAACGTTGGGGTTGTTGCTTTATTAATGTTGGTCATGGGTGATGTTTTCAGGTAAATATCCATATCGCTCCAGGGTGTGGCCTGCAGGTATTGGCGGGTAAATGGTGTAATGTCTGTATTAACATAATAGGTAACCCAGTTGGAGATGCCTGCACCAACAGAAATGGCTTTGAACATATTTGTATTGGTGGTAAGAAAGGCAGAGATGTAACCGCCCTGACTCCAGCCCATAGAACCCATTTTTGTTGTGTCAATCATATTTTTTTTGTTCAAATAGTCTATGCCGCTCAACACATCCCACATATCACCAACACCAAGGTTACGTACATTGAGTGCACGAAATTTTTCGCCATAGCCGGCACTGCCCCGGTAATTGACACGCAGGACCAAAGCACCTTTTTCCACCCACTGCATGAGGGGATAAACATAGCCCGTTGCGGGATCAGGAATGTCAATGCCTGTAGGTCCGCCATGTATTACTATCAGCAGTGGGTATTTCTTTTTTGCATCATAATTTTTTGGTTTCAGCAACACACCTTCAATGGTTGCACCATCAGTGCTCTTCCATGAAATAATTTCGTTCACCGGGGTATTCCACGCAGTAATTTGTGTAGTGCTGTTGGTGATCTTTTTCAATGGCTGGTTGAAGCGCCATAAATAAATTTCATTAAGGTCAGCATAATTTCTCCCGGATAGAGCAATGTTAGCTGTGTTCTTACTGAATGATACACCACCGGGAAGATCTAACGGAATAGCAACAGCTTTTGTTTTTCCCGTTTTTGTATCAACAGTGTACAATTTTCCTTTTGTCTTTTCCAACGCAAAAAGAAATAATCCATGTTTGTTCCAGTCAACAACAAATTTGTTTTCGTCAATATCCCGGGCTATCTCACGGCTTGTTTTTGTGGTAATATCATAAATTAACAAACGATTATTTTTAAAATAAAAAGTAGTTGAATCTTCCAGTGAACTGCCATATACAAAGGCTTTTCCGTCGGGGCTCCACCGGTTAAAGAAATCACCCGTGGGATTGCTTATAAGTGTTGTAATTTTTTTAGTAGCCACATCAATAACAACAATGTCTGCGGTAATACCGGAGTTAATCAACGGGTTTCGCTGGCGGTTGAATGCAATTGTTTTTCCATCAGGGTTCCAGGCAAAGCCACCTACATGATAGTCACCTTCGGTCAAACGTTTGGCAACAGGTAAGGAGATGCACTCCTGTCCCTTTATTTTTGATAAAGAATCTGTTTTAGTGGAATCTGCTTTTTTAGTATAGCAGGGAATCTGGCCTGCCAGTACAATAGAATCGTAATGAAAGTTGAGGAGCCAAATGTGGCTTTGTCTGTACTCTTCGCCTTCAACACCAAATGTACCAAACCGTTCTTTGATGGTTTTATCTTTTTTGCTTTCAGGGTCTGCTTTGGTATATGCTATTGCAGTTCCATCAGGTTTCCAGTCGTAACTGCCAATGCCATCATCATCTTTTGACACCTGCATGGCTTCTCCCCCATTCACAGAAATAATATACAATTGTGTTTTCTCTCCACGATCTGCAAGAAAACTAACAAACTTGCTGTCTGGTGTGAACCGTGCACCGGTGCTGCTGTTTTTGTTTGTACGTGTTAATTGTAAAGGTTCTCCGACATCACGGGACATCCAAAGTTCGGTATCATAAGAATTATTAGCCCAGTCCGTACTACTTACAGAATAAACAATTGTTCTTCCATCCGGTGAAATAATTGGAGAAAACACTCCTTTAAGACTGATCCATTTTTCAAAAGGAACGGAGGAATTTTTTTGTGCTGATATTATTGTTGTTGAAAACAGAGATACAAGCAATGAAAATCTTTTCATAAAGCATCTTTGGTTTTAATAAATGTACGAAATTACCTCTTCTGGAAATGCGTTTAGACCATCTGACTATCATTGCTACATAATTTCCTGAATGTACAAGTGTGCAGCTTGCCTTCGCTACGTTCACGCCGAAGGTAAAAAAAGAGCTATCCCCGCTGCATGCTTTTTAGATGGCCGCCTACCACAACCAGATCCCTGCGAACTTTCTGCTACATTCGCTGGAATGAAGGCGGCATCTGTAAATGAGATCAAGCAGCAATTGAAAGAGGCGGAAAAAAAACAATTGATAGAACTCTGCCTGCGGCTGGCACGGCATAAAAAAGAAAATAAAGAATTGCTTACCTACCTTTTATTTGAAGCGGATGATGAGCAGAACTATTTGCAAAACATAAAGGCTGCTATTGATGAAGGGTTTGCACAGGTAAATACAACTAATATCCACTTTGCTAAAAAAACCATCCGCAAGGTGCTGCGGCAGGCAAATAAATTCATTCGCTTTTCCGGCAGCAAAACTGCGGAGGCAGAAATATTGCTTCATTATTGTACCAACTTCAGAGGGTTGAAAATTCCGTGGCAAAAAAGCATGGCACTTAAAAATATCTATGCAACTCAATTAAAGAAAATAGCTGCAGCTATTGACACTATGCATGAAGATCTGCAATATGATTATAAAAAAGATTTGCAAAGATTAGAAATATGATCTGTTTCACTTTTTGTCTAACACAAAAAACAGAGACAATTCAAATGCTTCTATTTTGGAATGACTAATACAGCAGAAATAGTAAATTTGTTTTTCTTAACCTAAAGCTTATGCCAATTAAATCTGCACTGCATTGGCTGCACAAACCCTTAAACAAATGGGTTATCAAAATGTCGCTCATATGGATGGTGGATTTAAAGCCTGGAAGGAAAATAATCTGCCCGTTCAATAGTTATTAGTCCAAAGGCTTAGTTACTGAAGTTCAGCAACAGCTTAGAAATGTCTTCAATAATGCTAAAATTATTTCTTTGGTAAATGAGCAATCAACTCCACCTCTAATTTAGCATCGACCATAAACAGTCTGCTTATCTGCACCCATGTTGCTGCTGGGAAATCACCCCAAGTTACTCTCCACAATGTGAACTAAGGTTAAAAGATTACAGTTAATTGTTAACTTAATTTTTGTAAGAAATAGTTTGTCCGCTGTTGTCAGCTTATTAATTCGTCCCCTCAGGCGATTCAATATTGAACATGCCGTTCTCTTCTTTTTTGCGGAAGCCAAAGTTGTAGCGGAGGTTCAGTCCAAAGCGCCGGGTATCTCCTTTACGGAAACCGCTGGCATTCACCGTTCCCTGTTGCAGGGTAAATTCATTTTGGTTGGTATAAAAAATATCATTTGCGCTAAGTGTAACAACCAGCTTTTTTTTGAGCATTTGCTGAGTAACGCTCATGTTTAATGCACCAAATGTGCTTAGTTCATAAAACTGCTGTTGACCATTAAAACGTGCAAATCCATTCAGAGTTAGTTGAGTAAGTGGAGTAACTTTTAAGGTTTGATAGGTAAAGATGGACCAGCTTCCACGCTTGTAGGAAAGTGGCTTACCCTGATACAAACCCTCGTAAAAGTTCCGGTTGTATTGAGTGCCTGCAACAAAGAAATATCTTTTGCCCGGCGGTATAGCACCCAATGCCCTGAAGTACATTTCCTTATTGCTCCCGAGATTGTCATACGTCCTGTAGGCAAGACTGCTGCTGCTGTCAGTTTGGTACACAACCTGATTAAAAATGTCTTTTGTATCATTGAATCCGATCGCAAAAATCGGACGTTCTTCAAAGGAAATATTGGCTTCATAATTTTTAGTAAACTGTGGCCGCAACGATGGATTACCTGTTTCAAAAAGATATTGATCTACATACCGCAACGAAGGATTAAGGTATTCGTATGCAGGACGGTTAATAGTGCGGCGATAAACCAAATAGGCCCGCAAATCGTAGGTGGCAATCTTCATAACGCTTCTGCTGATATATACATACGGAAACAGATCCGTTCGGTTTAATTGGAACGATGTATCCTGTGGCAATAACTGAATGCCTTTCATGTTGGTGTTTTCCAGTCTTGTGCCCACCTTAACAATAATACCAGATATGTTTTTTGATGCCTGCAGGTAAGCTGCATTTATGTTTTCATTATAGCGGTAAGCGCCTGTCCTGGAAATATCTTTTACCCTTATGCCATTAATGCCGCGGAAGTAATCTGTACGGTTGTTAAAACTTACGTTGGTAGATTTAATGCCGGTCTCTACAGTTACCTGTTTCTTCAGTTTTTTTTGCAAGTTGGTTTGTGCAGAAAAAAAGTGCAGCTTATTATCTATTTCACCATCACCGCCGGAAATCGGGAACAATGGTAAAGTGAACATTGTTATAAATTTCTGACTCGTATTATTTGGCGCATAAGTGTATGATACATCGGTATTCCACTCGGAACCGATGGTATCTATTTTATACTTTGCTGCAACGCTTTGTGTAATGTTGAAGTTTCTGCCCTTGTTGTGCACATTGGCTTCATTACTGGTAAATATATTACCTGTACTTATCTGTTTTATTATGGAAGCATTTGTGCTGCGGTTCCTTGATTGGTTAAGGCTTAACCTGCCGTCATAGTTCACATCCCATTTTTTGCTGAGCTGGTATCCGATTCCAAAACCTGTGTAATAACTGTGGGTCGGGAATACAGTTGTTGCATCCTGACTCAGCATTGAATCAGGAGCAAACAAACGGTCCGTTTTTATCTGCTCATAATTACCACGGTTATTGTATTGCAGGTTGAGGTACGTGGAAAGATGCCCGTTGCTGTTATTCAGATTGATACCGATAAAACGGTTTCCATACCTGCCCTGGTTAAAACCTGTATTTACACTTCCGGATAACCCGATACGAACACCTTTTTTGAGAATGACGTTTACAATTCCCCCGCCACCCGACGCATCGTATTTTGCAGATGGTGTACGTAAGATTTCTATGCTGGCAATAGAATTTGGCGGCAGGCTTTTAAGCATCGTAGCTATGTCTGCCGTACTCATTTTTTGTTCACGGCCATTGATATAAATAGTTGCCGGCGTCATGCTGTTCAGATAAATATTTCCATCCTGGTCAACAAACAATCCCGGAACCTTTTCTATGATCTCGTAAGCATTAGTAGAGCTGGCTGCAAGGCTTTCCGGATCAACAATGGTTTTATCATCTTCCTGCCGCATCAGCGGACCTGTAGCAGTAACAACAACATTACCCAATGTTTTGGAAGAGGTTTCCAATTTTAATTCAAAAACAGGATTGGTGCCTTTCACTGTAATTCCCTTTTGGAAGGGATCATAATTAATGGATGTTACACGGACGATGTACTGCAGATTTTGCACTAAATTAAAAACCGCCATACCGCTGCTATCCGACACTTTTTGAATGGTCTGAGTAGAATCGTTCAGAGGATTTACAGTGATGGTTGCAAAAGTGACGATCTCATTCTTAGAGTTAGTAATGCGGAATGATACATCTGTTTGTTGGGCATGTATTACACCAGCCAGGAATAAAGTAGCTATAATAAAAAGAATACAAGCAGTTCGTTGCATAGGGCGGTAAAATTAGTTACGGGTTGTGGACCGGTATTTTGTTTTAACAAATTGAATGCTTTCTTCTTCTTTAGATGAAACATTTAAATTGTAGGTATTTCTATTTCCTTTGACGGTGTAAATTGCAGTCATGCGCAATTATCTGGATGAGTTGAATGAAAGGCAGCGGGAGGCTGTGTTAAGCACAGAAGGTCCGCTGATGATTGTCGCTGGCGCAGGCAGTGGAAAAACAAAAGTTCTTACTACACGTGTGGCTCATTTAATGGCTAATGGCGTGGATTCTTTCAACATTCTTGCACTGACATTTACCAACAAAGCAGCAGCAGAAATGAAGGAACGGGTGGAAAAAACACTCGGCAATACTGAAGCCCGTAATTTATACATTGGCACATTTCATAGCGTATTTGCAAGAATATTGCGGGCAGAGGCGCATCGTATCGGTTTCCCAAATGCTTTTACCATTTACGATACAGATGATTCAAAAAGTGTTGTAAAAACTGTTACACAGGAACTGAGTCTCGATGTGCAGCATTACAAGCCAAACATAGTATATAATCGTATTTCCGGTGCAAAGAATGCACTGGTTGGTCCGCAGGAATATCTTACAGATTATTATATTCAACAGGAAGACAGCCGCAGTAACCGGCCTATGATCGGTCATATTTATGCCGCATACAATAACCGCTGCTTCAAGAACGGCGCCATGGATTTTGATGACTTGCTGTTTAAATTTTATGAACTGCTGACAACTTTCCCTGAAGTGTTGCACAAGTACCAGCACAAGTTTAAATACATTTTAATAGACGAGTACCAGGATACAAACCCTGCGCAATATGAAATAATAAAGTTGTTAGGGGCAGCGCATGAGAACGTTTGTGTAGTAGGCGATGATGCGCAAAGTATTTATTCATTTCGGGGAGCCACTATCCAAAATATTTTACAATTTCAAAAAGATTATGAAGATGTAAAAGTGGTAAAGCTGGAACAAAACTACCGAAGCACACAAAACATTTTAAACATTGCCAACGAGGTAATTAAAAATAACAAAGGGCAAATTCCTAAATCATTATGGACAGATAACCTGCCGGGTGAAAAGATAAGACTGGTACGTATTATGAGCGATAATGAGGAAGGAAAATTTGTTGCCGATGCTATCCAGGAACAACGGTTACGCAATCACTACAACAACAAGGATTTTGCCGTTCTCTACCGCACCAATGCACAAAGCCGCTCGTTTGAAGAAAGCCTCAGACGCACGAACATCCCTTATCATATTTATGGGGGCATTTCATTTTACCAGCGAAAAGAGATCAAAGATTACATTGCTTATTTGCGGCTGATTGTGAACCCTAAAGATGAAGAGGCATTAAAACGTATCATCAATTATCCGGTTCGTGGCATTGGTAAAACTTCTATTGACAGGGCTATCATGAATGCCAACGAAAAGAACATCAGCATGTGGGAAGTGCTGGAAAATGCGCATCAGTATGGTTTTAAGGCAGGCACCTTGCAGGCTATTGAAGAATTTGTAGTGATGATTCGAAGCTTCAAAAGCATGCTTCCGCATAAGAATGCGTATGATATTGCATTCCATGTAGGCAAGCATACAGGCTTTGTGAGAGAGTTGTTTAATGATAAAAGTACAGAGGGTATGCAACGGTATGAAAACATCCAAGAGTTGCTGAACTCGATAAAAGAATTTACGGCCCCCCTAAATCCCCCTGGCCCCCATCCTAACCTTCCCCCAACAGGGGAAGGAACGGCCATTACACAAGGCCAGCTTTCCGCACCACAGCAAACAAATGTAGACATTGCGACAGGCGAGGTTAGTGGGTTGGTGGCCTCCTCCGTTGGAGGAGGTCGGGAGGAGGCTGGAGATGCCAGTCTTGCAGCCTATTTACAGCAGATAACATTGCTTACTGATGCTGATGAAAAAGACCCGAAGGCAGACACGGTAAAATTAATGACCATACATGCAGCAAAGGGACTTGAGTTTCCCGTAGTCTTTGTCGGCGGTTTAGAAGAAACGCTGTTCCCAAATGCTATGAGTTTAAATACACGGGAAGAGCTGGAAGAAGAGCGCAGGCTTTTTTATGTTGCTATTACCCGTGCAAAAGTCAGATTGTATTTGACTTATGCAAATACGCGGTACAAGTTCGGGCAGTTGATTCAGAATGAACCAAGCCGTTTTATAAAAGAAATACCGGAAGATCATTTGGATAAAAGCTATGCAGGAGGCGGAGTGAGAAATCAAACTAATTCAGGGCTGGGTTTAGGAAGTGCGTTTGAGCGCATGAGAAGAGGCTTTGGCGATAATGTGGCAAAAGAAAAGACTTTTGTGTCTACTCTATTAGATAATGGCAGGTCAAAAGAAATCGCCCATGTGCCATCGCCAAACTTTGCTCCGAGTGATGTTTCCATGCTGCAGGTAGGCAACCGCGTAGAACATCAAAAATTTGGTTTTGGTGAGGTTATAAAGATGGAGGGTTCTCAGCATAATCCTGTTGCAACAATTAGATTTGATGTAAATGGCGAAAAGAAAATTATGCTGAATTATGCGAGGCTGATGATAGTGGATTCTTCGCTGCGCTCAGAATGACAAAGGGCGGAGTTTTTTCTTAATAGCGGCTTCTTTAATTTAGATGTTGTGAAACAATGAAACTTTTCCTTTTGTCATGCTGACGAAGGAAGCATCTTTTTTAGATTCTTCGCTATGCTCAGAATGACAAAGGCAAAGGCTTTACTGAAAAGGAAACTTCTTTGACTTTGATGTATCAAAACAATGATAACTTTTCCTTTGTAATACTGAGCCTGCCTGCCGGTAGGCAGGGAACGAAGCATCTATTTTTTTGCAAATGAAGAAATATGATGGAAGTAGATATCGTTAGCCAATGGAAAAACTATATTATGTATACATCGTCACCAATTACAAAAAAACAGTTCTATATACCGGCATCACTAATGATTTGGAACACAGAATACTTGAACATTACTTAAACAGAGGTACAGAAAACTCATTCTCCTCAAAATATCATACATATCATCTGCTTTTTTACGAAAGTTCAAAATACATTAATAACATAATTGCCAGAGAAAAGGAAATCAAAGGATGGGTGAGAAGTAAAAAAGAAGCATTGATCAATACCTTTAATCCAGAATGGAAATTCTTGAATGAAGAACTTTTTGGACAATGGCCACCTAAGGAAATTACTACTCGAAATAATTGATAAAAAGTGAGGTAGATCTTCGCTGCACTCAGAATGACAAAGGGTAAAGTGTTTACTGAATAGAGACTTCCTTAATTTTAATCTCCAAAACATTGATACCTTTTCCCTTTGTCATGCTGTCCAAAGGACTCCTTTGGAGAGGAACGAAGCATCTGTTATGATCCTTCGCTGCACTCAGAATGACAAAGGGTAAAGTCTTTACTGAATAGAAACTTCTTTGATTTTGCTGGTTCAAAACAATCATAACTTTCCCATTTGTCATGCTGAGCCTGCCTGCCGGTAGGCAGGGAACAAGCATCTAAACACTTACTCTATTATTTTTTTTCTTCTTTAAAAGTACAACGACATCATTTGGCGTGGTGTTCATTTATCTTGCTCCGGGTTCGATTATGAAAAGCAAGAAAACAGCTTATTGGTTAATAAGTTAGCTGCTACTTATAAAGCAGCATTGAAGAACTATACTTAAGTTTAGATAAGCAATAGGGTTCATGTGATGATAAAAAGATTCTTCGCTCCGCTCAGAACGACAAAGGGTGAAGATTTTACTATTTGAAACTTGTTATAATTATAAACAGCATAATCACAAAAAGTATTTTCATTTTGTTATCAGGAACAACG
>JBHENB010000042.1:0-286 GCA_046262255.1 Chitinophagaceae bacterium | reverse complement strand
CCATAGTTGACCTGTTTGCATTAGAATGGCTAGTGAACCGCTATAACATAATTGAAGAATTGAAACAATTAGAACAGGAGTTAGCAAAAACACTCGACCTGAAAAAACAACTTGCAGATCAGGACCAGTTTGAAGAAGCAGCGTACAACAGAGATAAGGCTAGAATTCTGCAGAAGAAGATTGACAAATTAAAAAAACAACTAAAACCGAGAAAGTAACACATGTCCTGGCAAAAAAGATTTCCTCCTGCAATGAACAGACAACAATTTGCTGCGCTGGTCTCTTC
>JBHENB010000041.1:18974-19684 GCA_046262255.1 Chitinophagaceae bacterium | reverse complement strand
GTTTACAGCACTCTTACAGGTTTCTATAATGCCATCTGCCTTTTTTGTAAGTCTTCGCTGAATGCTTTTATAAGTAAAAACGTTAGTGTTTGGATAAATGGTTTGTATAGTACGTACTGAATCTAGATTCGCATTTTCGGTCAAGATCACATCCGGAGCTTGTGCTGAGTCGCTTTTCTTATACCCGTAGCCACCAATATAGTTTTGAAAACCTTCTTTTGAAGTAAATCCAGCTCTTTCAGCAGAGCCTACCATCACATATCGTATAGAGTCATATGGATCGTCTGCTTTACCAATGACCATGCGGCTGAAAATGTTTTCATCGCCTGTAAAAAAACGGAATGATGCTACTGCAATTGCCACAATAATAAATGCGGACCATATTCTGCTAAGAGCCATGATTCCCCCATCCCCTAAAGGGGTGTTTGTTGAGAGCCTAAAATAATAAACTTTCTATTCAAATCATGATAACTACTTTTGCGCCTCAAATGAAGCTCCTTTCAAGTCCTCCTTGGAAAGTGCAACATTCACAAATCAATTGATGCTTTGAGCACCTTTGACGATGTGTAACAATTGGGTGAAGGAATTATTAAATAGCTTGGCCTCCCCTCCCTCTCTATCGGAGAGGGATAAGAGGGTGAGGTTCTTTTAAATGTGTTACTCACTTCAACGGCATGACAAAAAAGGATCAAAGACTAATAACTATAAAC
>JBHENB010000041.1:0-18964 GCA_046262255.1 Chitinophagaceae bacterium | reverse complement strand
CTATCAGCTATCAGCTATCAGCTATCAGCTATCAGCTATCTGGTTTCTGATTTCTGATTTCTGGTTTTCCCAAATCTGAACTCATAAATCTAAAATCTAAAAGACAACATCGTACATCATAAATCGTAAAAGATAATGGCTTTACAGGCAGGCATCGTGGGATTACCCAATGTAGGAAAATCTACTCTTTTTAACGCGGTTAGTAACAGTGCCAAGGCACAGGCAAGTAATTACCGGTTTTGCACCATAGAACCTAATATTGGACTTGTAGATGTACCCGATGAGCGGTTGTATAAACTTGCTGAACTTGTAAAACCGAACCGTATAGTTCCAACGCAAATTACTATTGTTGATATTGCAGGTCTTGTAAGCGGAGCAAGCAAAGGTGAAGGTCTGGGAAATAAATTTTTAGCCAACATCAGAGAAGTGGATGCAATTATTCATGTAATCCGGTGCTTTGAAGATGAGAATGTTTTACGTGAAGAAGGAGCCATTAACCCTATAAGTGATAAAGAAATAATTGAAACAGAACTGCAATTAAAAGATTTGGAAAGTGTTGAAAAAAAAATCAACCGCGTAGAAAAACAAGCCAGAATTGATCCAAAGCTAAAAGCAGAGCTGGACATCCTCTTGCGATGTAAACAACAATTGGAACAGGGGAAAAATATCCGTTCTCTTCAATTAACAAAAAATGAACTGCCTGCTGTTGCTGATTTGTTTTTGCTAACTGCAAAGTCTGTTTTATACATAGCTAATGTAGATGAGGCTTCTATGCACACAGGAAATAGATTTTCAGAGACTTTAAAGAAAGCTGTAAAGGACGAATCCGCACAGATTGTTGTCATGAACAATTCCATAGAGCAGCAAATTGCTGAAATGGAAAATATGGAAGATCAACAAATGTTTATGGAGGAGTATGGTATGAAAGAGCCAGCATTAAACAGGCTTATCCAGTCAACTTATCAACTACTAAACTTATCCACTTATTTCACAGCCGGCGTTCAGGAAGTGCGGGCATGGACTATCCAAGCCGGCTGGAAGGCCCCGCTGGCTGCAAGTGTAATTCATACGGACTTTGAAAAAGGGTTTATAAAAGCTGAAGTGATTAGCTATGAGGATTACATCACCTATGGCTCGGAAACTGCATGCCGTGATGCTGGTAAATTACGAATTGAGGGAAAAGAATATGTAGTGCAGGATGGTGACGTGATGCACTTTCGGTTTAATGTATAGGCAGCCGTCGCTTAAAACAAAGCCCTTATCGCAGCTCTTCCAACATGCACTGTTCTGGCCTCTCCGGGTTTTCTCCCTTCATATTGAAAATTTAATTCCACATTGTTCAACAAACGTTTAGTGAAGTCCACAGACCATAAAAAATTCTGGCCTGGCAGAAGCCCATCCAGCATTATATAACTAACAGTTGTGTTGGTGGGATGATTGTACTGTATGTTATTTATAGTAAACTTTCCGTTAACGGAACTATTTTGAAGCACATTGTATTTTGTCTCAAGATTTATTGCATTAGAAATAGATTTTTCTCCCCCATATAGAGGATTGTTTTTTTTATTATCAAACCTGTAGCTGCTTTGTATTCTGAAGATGGTACTGCTGATAAATGTTAATCGCGGCTCAGCACTATGAATAATCAATTCATAATTTCTATTATTAAAGCCAGGTGTGTATAAAGCATTTAACCCGCGCTTGGTGGTAACATCTAAATTAAAAGACGGACTAAGGGTCCACCGCAGCTTCAAAAGCCAGTCGTTCAACCTGCGGCTTTCATAACCATATGTGAGCAACGCTTTGCCAGTATTTTGCAGATTACTGATATCAAAACCCCAACTACTCGCATACCGGTTAAAAGAAAGAGTATTTAAAAACACTGTGTTGGTTGTTAACAAGGCTGTGTCAGCTAATTCGTACTTAAATGGACTAAAAACCAAATCGTTCTTAGCTATAGACTTTTTACTTTTTTGCATGGAGGCCTGCAAATTGAATCTGGAGGCAAATTTCCCTAATGCTGCAGCATCCCTTTTAATTACTGTGCGTGGATTAAATGTAAAGCTGTAGTTAAGTGTTGTGTAATTTGCTTTTGTAAACTGGTTGGTTGGCACAAAGATCCGTATGAATTTTGCCTGATCACGGAACACAGCAATTTCAAATTCATTTAAGCCCTGCACATTATTAGTGTCATAGTCATTCCATGTGTACTCGCCTAGCCCGGCAGGTACTTCTATGTACGCAAAATCCCTTCTTTGCTCCTGCCCTGTTCCTAATTCATACAATATGTTACCTGTTACAAAACTTTTCCATTCGTTAATTAAATACTCTGCTCTTCCAAGAATTGTATTATCTGACTCCTGCCTTGATACAGTTTTATTGTACACTTCCAGTTTTCTGAAAGTGGTATTCAATAAAAACTGATGACGTGAATTTTTGAGTAGCTCTGTTTGCAGGTTTACATTGTAACTTCTGTCTCCACGCAAAAGGTTTTTACCCAGGGGGTATTTATCAGAGCGGGTAAAAAAAGTTATTCCGTATTTATTTTTTTTTGTTTCATCTGATTTTAAGTAAGCAGTGTATGTGTCAAACGCAAAACTGTTGAAGGAAATACTATCAGTAGTATTATGGTGTACTTCATTTTCTTCCAGGCTGTACCGTAAGCCCAAACGCATAGATGCAAATTGTTTCAACTGTTTGCTAACATCAAGCACCGGTCTTATAAAACGTCCCTTTTCCACTCCATTGCTAAAATTGGTTATTGCAAACTGATTGTTTAACATCCAGCCTTTGTAATCAGCAGCATGCTGTACTATATTTTGGAAACCCTTATAATTATCACTCCGCTGGTACGTCATGAACTGATAAGAAAGTGAGCCATTATTTTTACTTTTTAATTGGGTAGCAACCCGTACAATATCTTCCCGTGCTGGTTGTACTACTAAAGGCAAACCCCACTCCCTTGTAAACTCTACATACCGAAGTCGCTCTATTGGACGAAATTTTTCTTGTACATGCTCATAATCAAAAGTGGTAGTGAGCTCTAATTTTTTAAGTTGATTTAAAATACTCAAATTAGAATATTGCACCCTTGCTGCTATGCCGGCATCATCTCCTTCATTTTTAGTAGAGAAAGTATTTACATCATGATTGCTTACGGCGAATTCCGTTTTAACTGCATTTTGTTTATTGATCTGGTAGTCGCCGCCTATACTAATGATCTGTTGCTTCTTTGGTGTTACTAACAGTAGAACAGGCTCGTACCTGCCCTGCCGTATATTTCCTATTGGTTGCACAAACCTGTAAACTTTACCATTTGCACCATTAAAATCAGGAATATAATTTCCATTTCCTTGCCCCACATCTGTAAAGGAAAGAGAAAAATTAGCTACAGCAGGGTCAACAGAATATCTAAAAAATGAATCCGTTGATGTGCCGTTATTGTAATACACTTTTTCATATAAAATTCTATCTGATGAAAAAGAATCCAAACCAACTGCCGGATAAAACGCCCTGTTTATACTATCTCCCACATTGAATAAAAACTGCTTCTGTCGTGCATCCAGCGTTTGATTGATCTGTGAATTTTTTGCGTCGCTGTTGCTGAATGCTGCCACCTTTACTTTGAGTTTATTGCTTACATCTATATTTTGTGCCAGGTAAACATTGGCATTTAAATAATTCCTGTCCGCATATTCAAATTCAATTTGTATCCGGGAATCTTTGGTGATCATTCTGCGTGGAGTAAATGCTACTTCAGCGGTATTGTAATTAATAACATAATCCTGGTCTTCGCCGCGTTGCAATAATTCACCATCTAAAAAAACTCTTTCAGTTCCCGCAAGCACAATAAAAAAAAATTCATTGTTAGCACCTGTAAGCCTGTATGGTCCCTGGTTTCCTTCCAGACCCTGTAAAATATTACGGGTGAATTTACCTTTTGCAATAGAGCCACTTACCAAAGTTTGTGACTGAACAGATGGAGAAATTTTTGTAGTAGTTTGAAAGGATATTCCCTGCAGCCGTTTATAAAAGTTAAGAAAGTACAATTGATTCTGGCGTATATCAATATCTCCCAAATTTAACTGCCATGCCCTTTTTTTAAATTGAAGAAACACCTGGTCAAATTCATTAAGTTGTTGTGTAGTGCCGTCTGGTTGCAACGGAATATTGTTATCAGTGAGAGCGGCAGCAAGTTCAATACTATCTCCTAACATCCCATTTAATTGTAAATTGAAAGTAGAATTAACTACTGCATCCTGGCTATTACCAAAAGACAGTTCCCTGCCAAAGCTGCCGTTATATTGCAGATCTCCAAAATTGAATAAGCCTTTTGATGTGTTGGTGTTATCATTAAACTCAAAAGGCCTGGTATAAAAGTTATTCATTACGCTATCGAAGCTAACTCTTTGGAGGACAGCGTTCAGGCGGTAAGGAAAAACCCTGTATTGCACGGAAATAGTATCCGTTGCAGGTTTTGTTTTCCAATACAATGTTGATCTGACAAAATCCACCCGGTAAGTAGTATCTGATACATTTTCAACTGATATAGTTTGGGGAATGATGCTTAAGGTGTCGAGTATTATACTATCAGCGGTAACCGCAATTTTTTTTATGTGGAGATTAGATGCAGGCACTATTTGCGCAGCAGTTTGTCCTTCGCTGTAAGCAGCAATAATAGAAAGTAAGAAAAATAAAAATATCCGGCGCAATAGCTTCAACCGCAGTTGTTTTATAAGTAGCGTAAATATGATGAATTTTATTGCTCTATAGTGGCATGAAATGTTAATACCGCACCTTATTAAGTAACCAAAAGAAGTTTGAAGCAACTGAGGATGTTACTTCTCTGAAGAAAGTCCCGCCATTAAGTATTCCTTGTGCATCCTGGAGATGTTGGTAATGGATATTTCTTTAGGGCAAACTGCCTCACAGGCGCCTGTAAAGGTGCAGCTACCGAAGCCCTCTTTATCCATTTGCGCAACCATGCTTAAAACACGGTTTTTTCTTTCCGGCAATCCCTGGGGTAACAGACCCAAATGAGCAATTTTAGCTGCAGTGAAGAGGGATGCGGAAGCATTTTTACAGGCAGCCACGCATGCGCCGCATGCAATACAGCTTGCAGCAGCAAAAGATGCATCTGCTTTATCTTTTTCAACAGGTATTGTATTTCCATCAACTGCATTACCGGTGTTCACAGATATATAACCACCTGCTTGTATAATTCTATCAAAGGCGCTGCGATCCGTAACCAGATCTTTAATAACTGGAAACCCCTTTGCACGCCATGGTTCTACAACAACGGTATCGCCATCTTTAAAGGCACGCATGTGTAACTGGCAAGTAGAGGTGGCATGCCATGGCCCATGCGGACGACCGTTAATGTGCATGGAGCACATCCCGCAAATACCTTCACGGCAATCATGATCAAAAGCAATTGGGTCTTTTCCTTCAACAATCAATCTTTCATTCAACACATCAAACATTTCCAAAAAAGACATTTCCGGTGAAATGTTCTTCACTTCATAAGTTTCAAAAGATCCTTTTGCAGCCTTGTTTTTTTGCCGCCATACCTTTAGGGTGAGACCCATGGGCCCCTGTCCCCCTGTGGGGGAATTCGGCCCCCCATACCCCGGTGAGGGGAACTTAGATATATCAATTTCTTTATTTTCCTGCATTTCTCTAATTGTTATAGTCTACGAGTTGACTATTATCTATAAACCCTACCAATCTAAGACCTGTTTCTACTAAAAAAGGTTATTTTTCATCCTAAGCTCCCCCACTGGGGGACAGGGGGCTACTTATAGCTCCTCTGGCTTGGTTTCACCACTTCGTACTCCAGCTTTTCCTGGTGCAGTTGCCATTCGTGCTCACCTTTATGTTCCCAGGCCGCTACATACATAAATTCTGCATCATGCCGCAGAGCTTCCCCTTCTTCTGACTGGTGTTCTTCACGAAAGTGTCCTCCGCAACTTTCACTTCGGTGTAAAGCATCTATACACATTAATTCTCCCAATTCAATAAAATCGGCAACCCTGCCCGCCTTGTCCAGCTCAGGATTGAATTCATTTATGTCACCGGGAATTCGAACATCACTCCAGAAATCTTTTTTTAACTCCCGTATTTCGTTAATGGCTTCTTTTAAACTCTGTCCATTACGTGCCATTCCGCACTTGTTCCACATAATTTTTCCTAACCGTTTATGCATGCTCTCAACACTTTGAAAGCCTTTAATATTCATCAAAGTATTTATTCTTTCACGAACTTCATTTTCTGTTTCAATAAAAGCAGGATGTTCAGTGGAAATCGCCGGCGTTCTTATTTCATCTGCCAGGTAATTTCCAATGGTGTAGGGAATAACAAAATAGCCATCGGCTAAGCCCTGCATCAGTGCGGATGCACCCAGGCGGTTTGCCCCATGATCGGAGAAATTACATTCGCCTAAAGCATACAAACCGAGAATAGTGGTCATTAATTCGTAGTCTACCCAAAGACCGCCCATAACATAATGTACAGCGGGATAAATACGCATGGGCACTTCATAAGGATTTTCACCGGTTATCTTTTCATACATATCAAAAAGATTACCATATTTTTCTTTCACCACTTCTCTCCCTAATGCAATAATGGTTTTCCCACCGGCATTTTCAATTCCCCGTTTGTTTGCTTCTGCATTTCCATATCGTTCAATAGCTGCAGTATAATCCAAATAAACTGCCTGCCTTGACGTACCAACACCAAAACCGGCATCACAACGTTCTTTTGCAGCACGGCTTGCAACATCCCGCGGAACTAAATTTCCAAATGCAGGATATCTTCTTTCTAAATAATAATCTCTTTCTTCCTCGGGAATTTCTCGTGGGTTGCGTGTGTCGTTTTCTTTTTTAGGCACCCAGATTCTACCATCGTTACGCAACGACTCCGACATCAATGTTAGCTTAGATTGATGTTCGCCGCTTACAGGTATACAGGTCGGATGAATTTGAGTGAAGCATGGATTACCAAACAAAGCACCTTTTTTATGCGCTTTCCAGATTGCCGTTGTATTGCTTCCCATTGCATTGGTGGACAGGTAAAACACATTGCCATAACCCCCGCTGCACAATAAAACCGCATGTCCAAAATGTCTTTCTAATTCGCCGCTAATTAAATCTCTTACAATAACACCACGGGCCTTTCCATCAATCATAACAATCTCCAGCATCTCGTGGCGGTTGTACATTTTTACATTTCCCAGTGCCACTTGTCTTTCTAATGCCTGGTAAGCCCCTACTAATAATTGCTGTCCTGTTTGACCGGCAGCATAAAATGTACGCTGCACCTGCGTTCCACAAAAAGAACGGTTGCTAAGTAACCCGCCATACTCCCTTGCAAAAGGAACACCTTGTGCAACACATTGATCAATAATATTTCCGCTAACTTCTGCAAGGCGGTGCACATTTGCTTCTCTTGCACGGTAATCACCACCTTTTACGGTATCATAAAAAAGACGAAAAACAGAATCACCATCATTCTGATAATTTTTGGCAGCATTAATACCCCCTTGTGCTGCAATAGAATGTGCACGACGTGGAGAATCCTGAAAACAAAATGCTTTTACTTTATATCCTAATTCGCCTAAAGATGCTGCTGCCGAAGCTCCTGCCAGACCAGTACCAATTACAATAATTTCCAGTTTCCTCTTATTTGCCGGGTTTACCAATCTCACATGGCCCTTATAATCTTCCCATTTTTTTTCTAAGGGCCCCGCAGGGATTTTTGCATCAAGGATCACTGATTTCGCAGATTTAATTTTTAAAACATTTTTGATTACAAGCTTTTGTAATTCTAATCATCGTCTGTTGTGTCACTCACCTGCATCGTCCTGTAATTCTTATCATCATTTTTCGACTGCAACGCAGTTGATATAAACTTCTTTGTTACTTCTACAAATATCTGCCTACCGGCAGGCAGGTTTGTCTCTACGGAGACACACGTATCTTACAAGCTAAGTTTACTGTTATCAACCTCTCAACCATCTACCATCAATACGGGCTCACCCAGTCAAAATACATGCTGACAGGCATTAAAGCAAACAACAAACAAACAATTATGGTAAAGCCGTATCCAAAGCCTTTCAGTAAGTACAGATATTTTCTATTGTGTACTCCCAGCGACCTGAAAGCGCTGTGAAACCCATGAAATAAATGATAAGCAAGCGATAGTACACCAATTACATATAAAATCACGATAACAGGGTTTTGAAATCTGTCATACATTTTCAGGAAAAGATTGTGGGTTACTACATTGTCATACACCACCGGGTCCAGATTATGAGTAATTCTGGAAGGCACCCAAAAATGTGATATATGCATGATGAGAAACAAAAAAATCAATGTTCCCAGAATAGCCATGCTGCGGCTGTACCATTTACTTCCTCTGTTACCTAAGCTATTTTGATATCCCGTACCACGAAGTTTCCTGTTTTTAACTTCTACCAAATACCCCTGTATTATGTGGAGAATAAAGCCTGCAAAAAGAACAATTTCTATTAAACGAATCACAAAAGAAGCACCCATAAAATGAGCGGCACGGTTGAACATAGAACCATTATCAGCGGGGTCGAAAAAAGGAAGATCATAAAAGATGCATGAGTTAATTCCTACGTGTATTATCAGGAAAGAGATCAAAAATAAACCGGTTAAAGCCATTACTATTTTCTTACCAATAGCAGAAGTAAAAAAATAGGACCATTTCATATATAACTAAAGGGGTAAAAAAATTCTGTGCAAAGGTACGTGGGGAACGAATAATCAGATGGCTGAAATAAGAGAAATATTGATAGTTAAACAGATATTCTTTTTGAAAGTTCCTCATCAATTTTCTTAAAAAGGTGAAAGGGTTTATAGATGCGCCAGTTCTCCATCTGCATTAATTCCACGTAATGATTAATCTTTGCTTTTCGGAAATCATGTTGTGTTGGTTCCGGCATGTTCAGACAAACAATCCATCCATTTTCATCAGTAACTTCCTCAAACCATTCCTGATAATAATCTTTATCTCCACTGTGAAAGTTCAATACATTTTCTGCAATTAAAATAAACTTATTAATGCCTTCTGCCTCAAATTTATCAATGACATCTCTTTTTAAAGTCATAATGTCATTTTCAATAGTATCATTCCACTCCCCAAGAAGTTCAAGTACCACATACTTCTCAGGATAATTTGCCTGCAAAACTTTCAAATAAAGAGTGTTGCTGCCAAAATCATCCCACTGCGGATGGATGTAATAATTATAAACAGTGTGAGAAAATTCAAACTCTGAATACTCTCTCCCATAAAAGGGAGATCGTTCATCCTCCTCGCTTATATAAATGTGTCGCCAGTTGTAATATGGTTCTATATTATGCATACCCCCGGCCCCTGAAGGGGAGCTATAATCAATCTTTTAATTATATTTTTGGTTTGCTTTGTTGTATCCATACATTTTCAATTCGTGTAATTCGTGATAGCCTTAATTCGTGTAATTCGTGATAGCTTTTTTTACACTGCCATATTGTAATAATAAAGTTTTTGCTTTTTTGTAATTTTTGAGCTTTAACTTATCCATGATCATTTTCGTTCCTCTATCTATTAGTTTTTCGTTCGTAAGCTGCATATTCACCATTTTATTATCCTCCACCCTACCTAATTGAATCATTACTGTCGTAGAAATCATATTTAATACAAGTTTTTGAGAAGTGCCGCTTTTCATGCGTGTGCTACCGGTTACAAACTCTGGGCCCACCTCTACTTCAATTGGAAAATCGGCAATCTGTGCTAACGGAGCACCAGGATTATTTGTAATAGACCCTGTTATGATTCCTGCTCTTTTACACGCTTCCAATGTGCCAACTACATAAGGCGTTGTACCACTGGCTGCAATTCCTACCACAACATCTTTATTATTTATATTATGCTGTTGCAGATCCAGCCAGCCTTGTTCAAAGCTATCTTCCGCTTTTTCAATAGCTTTTGTAATAGCTTCATTTCCCCCTGCAATAACAGCAACCACCAAACCCTGGGGAACTCCATAGGTGGGCGGACATTCACTTGCATCCACAACGGCTAATCTTCCGCTGGTACCTGCTCCAATATAAAATAATCTACTTCCTGCCAGCATTTTATCTGTTATAGCAGCTACTAACTTTTTAATTTGAGGAATGGCTTTTTCAACCGCATCTGCAACAGTTTTATCTTCATTATTTATGTTCCTCAATATTTCGCCGATAGACATTTTTTCCAAACGCCTGTATTGACTTGGTTGTTCCGTTATCCTGATAAATTCTGCCATCAAATTCAAATTTAAATGCACTTAGGTTTGCATTTTTCTACTCATAATGATATTTAACTAATCCCTGCATTGGATTTTTTAGCACCCCCCCAAGCTCAAATTCATAAGAACTACAAAGTTCCTGCAATATATCTTTAAATCCATGCGCTACACTGCCCACAAAGCTTACCGGCAGTTTCCAAACCTCCGGATATTTACATAAATGATTAAAGAAAAATTCGTTTATTCCATCTTCTAAAATATTTTCAACCATGTAGTGCCCGCGGTTTTCTGCTAAGAACATAGCAAAAGTTGCAAGGTACCTGTTTGGGAAAGGCTTCTTATAAACGTTTTCCAAAATCTCAGCAGAAGTAGTAATAAATTTTGCATCAAAACGTGCCCTTAGATCGTCATCAAACGTATTGTATAAATAATATTGAATTACTTTTTTCCCCAGATATGCCCCGCTACCTTCATCACCCAAAACATATCCCAGGCCGGGGCTATTCTTTACTATTTTTCTTCCATTGTAATAGCAACTATTAGAGCCTGTACCTAAAATGCATGCAATTCCTTTGGTATGCCTGCAAACCGCCCGGGCAGCAGCCATCAAATCTGTTTGCACTTCTATTTTACATGAAGGGAATACCTTTTTTAATGCTGCCTTTACTAATTGTGCATTTTGTGGATTAGCGCACCCGGTACCGTAATAAAATATCTGGTCTATAGAAATATTCTTAATCTCATGCAAAAGCTCTTTATCAATGAGCTCACTGATCTGCTCTTTACTTAAAAAATAAGGGCTTATGCCCTGGGTGAATACTGTTTTCTTTTTGCCGTTGTTCAAAAGGCACCATTCAGCTTTTGTGGCCCCGCTATCTGCTACAAGGTATACAGCCATGATTTAAATTAAAGAATTGTTGTAAATACTGTTGTGTAACATATCATTATAGCAATAACAGCTATTTTGCAACAAAATACAAAGTAAAGCACACGATGAGGAATAAAAAATTGCAGGTGTGGTTGCCGCTTGTTTTTTCTGTGGTGATGATTGCAGGAATGTTCTTTGGCTTTAAGCTACACCAGCAAACCGGCAGTACAAGAGGGTTTTTTAAAAAAGATAAAAGGAGCTCATTACAGGAAGCATTAGACCTTATTAAAAGCAGGTATGTTGATTCTATACAACTGGATTCTTTACAAGAGGGAGCAATGCAGGAAATGATGAACCATCTTGATCCGCATTCGAATTACATTCCCGCATCTTATTTAAGTGAAGCAAATGAAGAGATAATTGGAAATTTTGGAGGTATCGGTGTAGAATTCAACATTTTCGCTGATACGGTACACATACTGTACGTAGTACCCAATGGGCCAGGGGATAAAACAGGTTTACAGGTGGGCGATAAAATTATAAAAGTAAATGGTATACCAATCGTCAATAAATTACTCCCAAGCGAAGAGATAAAAAAAATGATACGGGGAAGAGCGGGGTCTAAAGTAAATCTTGCTGTTTTACGCTCTGATGCATTACAATATTTTCAAGTCAAAAGAGGTACTATTCCTTTGCCATCCCTGGATGCTTTTTATATGATAGATGCTGCAACAGGATACATCCGGCTGAATAAGTTTTCAGAAACATCCTATAAAGAATTTATGCAGGCCATGGAAGAATTGCAAACCAAAGGCATGAAGGCACTTATTCTGGATTTAAGGGCTAACGGAGGTGGCCTGATAAGCCAGGCTGTGGATATTACTGATGAATTTTTAGATGGAAATAAGCTAATTGTATATACCCAGGGAACAAACACACCAAAAAGAGAATATAGAGCAGGTAAAGAAGGTGTTTTTGAAAAAGGTAAACTGGCAATTCTGGTAGATGAACTTTCTGCGAGTGCCAGCGAAATAGTAGCAGGTGCTTTACAGGATTGGGACAGGGCTACTGTTGTTGGAAGAAGAACATTTGGTAAAGGGCTTGTGCAGGAACAGTACCAGTTAAGCGATGGATCTGCATTGCGGTTAACAGTAGCCCGTTACTTTACACCTTCCGGCAGAAGCATTCAAAGACCCTATGAGCAGGGCAAGAAAATATATATGGAAGAGTTGTACAAACGCTATGAGAGCGGCGAAATGATGCATGCAGATTCATTTCACCTGAATAACGGGAAAGTATATAAAACCAGTGGTGGTCGTACAGTTTATAGCGGTGGTGGAATTATGCCGGATATATTTGTACCAATAGATTCCAGCTTGTTATTACGTAGTGTTACCAGATTGTATTTAGATGGACGCTTTAGCAACTTTGTGTATCAATATTACATTCACCATTTGCCCGAATGGAAGAAGTATAAAACACCTGCAGAATTTGTGGTAAAATATCAGACCAGTAGTGATGTATGGGACAAACTGGTAGCATTCGCAAATAAGGATAGTATCAATTTGAAAAAAGTTCCTCCAGATGATAAAAAGGAAATCTACGATCGGATAAAGGCATACCTGGCAAGACTTCGCTGGCGTACGCAAGGCTTCTACCAGGTTGCAAATGCAAATGATGACATGGTGATAAAAGCAAGAGAGGTTTTAGCTCAATAATAATTGCAGGATTTACCGTACTAATGCTCAAGAAATTTTATAGCTCGGTTCTGTTTTCTACATTTCCTCTCCTGTCTAATAATTCTTTCTTTTCTAACATGTATGAAATAATCAATCCTATACCGCCACCTATAGCTATCAAAGAAAAGTAAATCGCACGATTGTTATCTCTGTACTGCATATTCTGATCAATAAAATAAGCAGTGAGTAAACCCACACCGGCGCCTAAAAATAGCAATCCTTTTTTTAAACTGCGGTATGGTGCAGGCAAGTTGGCATATTGCTTAGGGTTCATGCCCTTTTCAATCATTGCCATATTTTCTCTTGTTCTTAAATAAACAATTCCGAAAATCATTGCAAAGGCACCAAGTGAGGTTAAAATCGGAACCAGGAAAATTGCATTATGTCCCATAAAAAAGCTTTAAGTTTTAAAATTAATTGTTTCTATATCTGACTACTAATGTTTTTATCAGGTTACATACAAAATGTAAATTTTTCAATTCTCATATTCTACAGCGCTATACCAAATATGACTGCATCCAATAATATCTACCTTGCAAGAGTAAATAGGCTGTAACCTGTTACATTAATACTTAGTCTAAATCATATGCACACCGCACCAACTGATATGGAAATTATCAGCCAAGTGCTGCAGGGTAACCAACAAGCCTATGCAACATTGGTTGATAAATATCAGAATTTTGTATTCACTATTGTGCTGCGGTATGTAAAAAACCGGGAAGATGCCGAAGAAATTGCACAGGACGTTTTTATAAAAGCGTACAGGTCGTTAGCAGATTTCAGAGGAACTTCCAAGTTTAGCACATGGCTATATACAATAACCACTACTACCTGCATCACCTTTTTACGCAAAAACAAATTAGAGGTGTACTCTTTAGACAATGAAAAGATATTTACTGCGGCCGGCAATATAGATTCAGGAATGAAGGCAAATCAAATGGAGGGCAAATCCCGGGTGGCAATGGTAAACAATGCTATTAAAATGCTTGGTGGGGATGATGCTGAAGTAATTACTCTATTTTATAAAAGTGAGCAATCCCTGGAAGAAATAGCACAGGTTTTGGGAATAGAAACAAATGCTGTAAAAGTTAGGTTACACCGGGCCAGGGGACGGTTGAAAGAGAAAATGGAAAAACATTATAGTGTTGAAGTAAAAGATATTTACTCTTAAGCTAAAGAGGCATAGACAACAGAGTAACTATTATTTAAGTATATAAAAATAGCAACAGGTAATTATGAAAGAAAATTATCAAAATTCTTCTTCGGGAGATAGTGTTATTGAGTTGAGGTTATGGGGTTTTATTGATGAAACTATACCCCCGGTAGAGAGATCAGAAGTTGAAAAACTGATTACTGAAAATGCAACCTGGCGTTCGAAATATCAGGAATTATTGCAGGTAAATGAACTCATCCATAGTTCAGAGTTGGAACAACCCTCTCTACGTTTTACAAAAAACGTAATGGAACAAATAGTAAAATACCAGATTGCGCCCGCAACAAAAAAGTATATCAATAATAAACTTATCTGGGGCATCGCAGCATTTTTCATCATTGTAATAATTGGTTTTGTTATTTATGGTATCAGCCAGGTGGACTGGTCGGCAGAAACAAATGAGAGTGTTGCAGGAATTGGCTTTACTGCGGTGGATTACAGCAACATATTCAACAATACGTTTGTAAATGTTTTTATGATGGCAAACGTAATTTTAGGATTAATGCTCCTGGAAAGATATCTATCCAACAAGAATAAACAACTTCAACAGGAGCTTTAACCAGTTACTTTAAACTTGTTTCTCTCTTCTGAGAGAGACTTTTTGTTACATTCTTTTATAGTACATCTTTGCATGTCCTAATTGTTTTTTACACAATTGCTTACCCAAAGTACCTTATGATGCCCTGTAAAATCTTAGTAGGTTTTTTTTTGTCTTTTTTTCTTTCAAAGCTGCAAAAACACAGTAACGCCAGAGAAACCATCTCCTGAAAAAAAATCTATTGAAAAGTTACCTGCACAGCAAAAAATAAAAATAGCAGATGCAGCAACTATTTTATCCCACAAAGAAGTGCCTGGGCTGTGCTATCAATTAAAGAATAGGGGAATTAAAGCTGCCTATCAATTATCTGCCAAAAGAGACTCACTCGATCCTTTATATACACTAAGAAGAATGATGATTTATGGCTCCTGGGATATAAACAGAATACAAAAATGGATGAACGTTAATTTTCATTAATGCTCCGTGAGTGCATTTAGCAGGCATTACAAACATGTTACCTTTGCGCCTCTAAATAACGATAATGGATGTAAAGAATAATATACTGGAAACCATTGGTAATACTCCTTTGGTACGTTTAAATAAAATGACCAAGGAGTTGCCCTGCGAAGTGTATGCAAAAGTGGAATATTTTAATCCCGGCAATTCCATTAAAGATCGCATGGCAGTAAAGATGGTGGAAGTAGCGGAACAGGAAGGAAGACTCAAACCAGGCGGAACCATCATAGAATGCACATCCGGAAATACAGGTATGGGCCTGGCATTAACTGCAGTGGTAAAGGGCTATCGCTGCATTTTTACAACTACTGACAAACAATCTCAATCAAAAGCAGATATTCTCAGAGCTTTAGGTGCAGAGGTAATTATATGTCCTACGAATGTAGAACCTGAAGACCCTCGAAGCTATTATTCTGTGGCAGCCCGACTTGCCAAAGAAATTCCAAACTCTTTTTTTTGCAACCAGTATGATAATCTTGCAAACAGGCTGGCACATTACGAAACAACCGGGCCAGAAATATGGGACCAAACGGATGGCAGGGTAACACATCTGGTTGTTACAGCGGGAACGGGAGGAACAATAACCGGTGCAGCACAATTTTTAAAAGAAAAAAATCCGGAAGTTCAAATTTGGGCAATTGACGTTTACGGTTCCTTGCTTACAAAATATTTCCGTACCGGTGAAGTAGATATGAGTGAAGTGCATCCCTACATATCTGAAGGATTTGGTGAAGACTTTGTACCTGAAAATTATGATATGAGTTTTATTGATCATTTTGAACAGGTGACGGACAAAGACGGTGCAATAATGGCTCGCCGCTTAGCAAAAGAGGAAGGTCTTTTTTGCGGATACAGCGCGGGAAGTTGCATACAGGGATTAATGCAATTAAAAGATCATCTGAAAAAAGGTGATGTAGTTGTTCTTATACTACATGACCATGGAAGCCGTTATGTAGCAAAAATTTATAACGATCAATGGATGGCAGAACGTGGTTTTTTTGAAGTGAAAACGTTCAAAGATGTAGTGAATGCAAGAGGCAAACAACCGTTAATAACCATTGAGCCAACACAGTCCGTATCAGAAGCAGTAGAGCTAATGAAACAATATGATATTGAACATATCCCTGTGGTTAAAGAGGAAAAATTAATTGGTTCAGTTAGCGAAGGTGGTTTATTCCGGCGTGTATTCAACAACCCGGAAATAAAAACAGAAAAAATCGAAAAAATAATGGACAACTGCTTTCCTGTTGTTGAATTTGAAACTCCGGTTGAAAGATTAGGCACATTAATCAATAAGGATAATGGCGCAGTATTGGCAAAAGATGAAAGCGGCAATTACCAGATTGTTACTAAATACGATGTGATACAAGCTCTGGCGTAATTTATTTTTTAGCATCCTTCCTTCGTTTAATTTCTGCATTTATCAATTTAAGTTCCCGGCTGGTTTGCCCCCCCACTGATGTATTTTCCTGAGCACGTCTCATTAAATAAGGAACCACATCTTTAATAGGTCCAAAAGGCAGATACTTACTTACAGAACAACCAGCTCTTGCAAGGTTATAGGTGATGTTGTCGCTCATGCCATATAACTGGCTAAAATGCACATGTGGATGATTTAGTGGCAAACCTTTTTCCTGCAGCATTTCTACTGTAAGAAAATTGCTGTGCTCATTGTGCGATGCCACCATTAAACCAATTGCATCTAAATTTTCCACGCAAAATTTAACTGCATCGTTGTAGTCTGCATCGGTAGCTGCTTTATCCACTTGTATAGGAGAAGAATAGCCTTTTTCCCTGGCCCTTCTTCTTTCTTTTTCCATATAAGCCCCACGCACTAATTTAGCACCAAACAAAAAATTCCTCTCTTTTGCCGCCTGCAAGCTTTTTTTTAAAAACTGTAGACGGTCATGGCGGTAAAACTGTATTGTATTATAAACAACCAATTTTTCTTTGTTGTACTCATCCATCATCAGCATGGTTAACGCATCTACAGGATCCTGTATCCATGTTTCCTCTGCATCTACTAAGAAGCCAACTTTTGCATCCCTTGCGGCAATACTAATTTTTTTTATTCTTTTGTGCACACGGTTCCACTCCTGCAACTCATCCAAAGACAACTGCTGCAGGGCCGTATTATAACAATTAATAAGCGAAGAGCTTTCTGCTGCATGCATTAGATCATCCAGTTTTTCAAGAAGAGAAAATCTTGCAATACCTGTAACCTTTACACTCATAAACGGAATGTTGGGTTGCGTTGCAGCAAAATTTATTACGTTGATGAATTCCTCGCAGGCATTGTCGTAATTTTTTTCTCCTACCCTTCCTTCTACTCCATAATCTAAAATAACCTGTACATTAAATTGATGCAGCTTTTCTACTACAGGAATTGTTTGCTGTAATGTTTCACCCCCAACAAATTGCTTAAAAATTGTATTTCGTACCAACCCCTTCACGGGCAGACCTGAGCGGATAGCCCATGGTGTAAAAGCAGTTCCTAACCTTACCAAACCGCTGTAGCGCATTGTGGAAAAAAGCCAGTGTGCATCCTTTAATTCTTTATCTGTTTTATGTGCAAATGCTACTTCTGTATTGTCAAACGAAAGGTCATTATTCATGCAGCAACAAATGTAGTTTCTAATATGTAGTTTTCGGTTTGTAATTTTTGGTTTGATGATTCATACATCATTTGAATATACCATACTAAAGCAATCCTTTAAATCTGTAATCATCATTTGCATCAGTGATTACCTTTGCGCAAATTTTTGAGAATGGAAATTAAACATCCACAAGACAGTTTTGTAGTGATGACTGAAGTAGTACTACCAAATGATACAAACAGTTTTGGCAACTTAATGGGTGGCCGTTTAATGTACTGGATGGATATAGCAGCAGCTATTGCAGCACAAAAGCATTGCCGTGCACCTGTTGTTACTGCATCTGTTGACAATATTTCGTTTGAAAACCCGGTGAAGCTGGCCAACGTGGTACACATAGAAGCCAGGGTTACAAGAGCCTTTAATACTTCTATGGAAATTCATCTAAAGGTTTGGGGTGAAGACCTCACACAGCATTATAAATACAAAAGCAATGAAGCCTATTATACATTTGTTTCCTTAGACCCTAATGGCAAGCCACGACCTGTGCCGCAACTGGTGCCGGATACAGAAGAAGAACAAAAGCTTTTTGACGGCGCATTGCGCAGAAGGCAACTGCGGCTCATACTTGGCGGCAAGATGAAACCTGACGATGCACAGGAGTTGAAAGCGTTGTTTGTGAAGGAGTGATCGGGACTATTTACTTGTTTAATTGTTCTAAATTCCATTGATTCTCATTATATTTCGGAACAAGTACCTGCGGCAATCTGCGAGTTGGCTGCAATAAAACTAAACGAGCTTAATAATTTTCTCCTTCTGATGATATAACAAGACAAGCTTCAAACAATTAAAACATAAATATTTTCTTTACAAAACTAACCCACTATGCAAGCAGCAACTACCATCATGCCTGTAGCTTCCGGGGAACGCATCCAAACGATTGACATTATTCGGGGCTTTGCTCTCTTTGGTATCACTATTGTTAATTTCACAGTTGACAGCCATAACATTGCTCCATGGGAAGGTTGGTCGGGTTTTAGCGACCAGCTTGCTTTCTGGACAATTGGTTTTTTTATGGATAATAAATTCATGTCCATTTACTGCTTTCTGTTTGGACTTGGATTTACTATTCAGATGCAAAGAGCTAAAACCCGTAATACTTCTTTCACATTTGTGTACATCCGCCGCATGGTGATACTTTACCT
>JBHENB010000040.1:20403-20663 GCA_046262255.1 Chitinophagaceae bacterium | reverse complement strand
CTATGGAGAAGATCTCAGTTGAACAATATGAAAGTGCAATCAATTCTTTGCGAGAAGCTGAAGAATATTCTTCGAAAGCTTTATCATATAGAACCAGCAGCTGCTGACACTAATGTAATTGCGGAAAAAACTGGGTTACAAAAATTTCCGTGGCGCCAATTTGCAAATTGGAAATATTGGTAAACAAATATGTAAGTACCTAGGTTTACAACCAGATATAACTGATTACACAAACGACTATCTTGGTCCTGGTTATTTCA
>JBHENB010000040.1:390-20393 GCA_046262255.1 Chitinophagaceae bacterium | reverse complement strand
GTAAAGTTTTGGGATATGGACCCCAATTTAAGAAAAGCTCTTGAAAATCTTGGGGTGGTACAGAACCATGAAGTTTTACCTACTGAAATTGAAGAACAAGAAAAATCATTATATCCGGAAGGTGCCATTATCGTTACATATGTAGATAGGTTTGAAAGAAGTAAAGAAGCCAGAGCCATTGCTTTGCAAGAACATGGAAATACATGTAAAGGCTGCCAAATAGATTTCAAGCAAATATATGGAGACGACATGAAGGAGATAATCGAGGTTCATCATATTCATCATTTGAAAGATGGATCTAGACAAACTAATCCTCACACTGATTTAATTCCTTTATGCCCCAACTGTCATGCAGTTGTGCATTCTAATCCTAATCAGTTGATGTCAATTAAAGAATTGCAAATGCGAGTTGAAAATCGGCGTAGATAAATTTGAATTATCAATAATCCTTAAAGAATTGTAACTTTATGTTGCATGTCTAAAGAAGAACTTAAATACGAGATCAATAAGGAATTGGAGAATTTTTCTCACAATGCCTTGCAGGAATTGTTACGTATTTTAAAAGAAAATGATGCTAAAGAGAAGCATAGTTTCTCTAATGACCAACTGAATCACATATTAGCAGAAGATCACGAATTACTTCGGAAGCTTGCACAATGATTTCTACCTCAGAGGCTTTATCTATTCACAATCTTCTTATTAAACAATTTGGCGGAAGTGCTGGATTAAGAGATCAACAGGCACTAACGTCAGCGCTCTCAAGACCTTTTCAGACATTCCAATCTGATGAACTGTATCCATCAATATTGCATAAAGCTTCTGCTTTAATTGAGAGTATCATCAGCAATCATCCCTTCATTGATGGCAACAAAAGAACTGGTTATGTACTTATGAGACTTTTCCTGATACAAAATGGATATGATATCTATTCAAGCCAAGAAGAGAAATTTACTTTTGTAATAAATATAGCTTCAGGTGTAAGTGGCTTTGACGAAATTTTGCAATGGCTTCAAAACAACACCAAACAATATTGACATCACCCCTCCTGCCCAATCCATAATGCACCGCCAATACTGTCCCGTTCGGCACCGGTAACAGAGGCTAAAACATTGTACTCCTGCCTCCATCGCAGTATTCCAATAAATGCCATCACAAGAGCTTCTTTATATTTGACAATATTTTCATCAGGCACAACCACTTCAATATTCATTTGCCTTAATTCCTCTGAAAGCCGCCCTATTAAAAAGGCATTAAAAGCGCCACCGCCGGTTATTAAAAGTTTATGGTTTAAGGTTTGAGGTTTAAGGTTGTTGCTAGATTGCATGTTGCTAATTGCCAATAGAATTTGTTGAACAATATGTTCTACATACGTTCTTAATGCATCGTTCGGAAGTAATTCAGAAGAGCTGATCAGTGGATAAACTACATCTGTCCCAAATGTGTTGGCTAATGATTTAGGATACAGTTGTTTGTAGTAATTCAGATCATTTAACTTTTGCAACAATTGCTTATGCAAATTTCCAGTTGCTGCCATTTGTCCGCCTGCATCAAATTCTTTCCCTTCTTTATTAGCAATTAAATTCAGCACACGGTTAGCAGGACATACATCGAATGCAATGTAAGTGCTGAACTCAGAGGAAGCGCCGGGTAAATTGAACGAAATGTTTGCGATGCCTCCGATATTTAAAAACATGCTGTAATCACTCAACAATAGTTTCTCACCAATAGGTACTATCGGTGCACCCTGTCCGCCAAAGGCAACATCCAATGCTCTTAAATCACTTACCACAGGCAACCGGGTGTGTGCTGCAATAGCTGCTCCATCGCCAATCTGGCCCGTCATTTTTTGTGCAGGCACATGAAACGTAGTATGCCCATGTGACGCCACCAAACTTACCTGGTATTGCAATTTGTGCTCTTCAATAAAACGATTTACTTCTTCTCCAAGATAATGCCCGTAAGCAGTATGTAGCAACTGGTATTCCAATGCATTTAGAGAAACTGCATTCTGCAGTTGTTCTTTCCACTGTAGGTTGTACTCATAGCAATCAGCAGCAATAATTTCAAAGCTCCACTTGCCAGCTTGTTCGTTGAATTCAGCAAAAACAATATCCAGCCCATCCAGTGAACTGCCGCTCATTAAACCAATTGCTTTATAAACCATAAACGTTATTTCTGATTTTGGGATTGAGAAATTTTGAGATTGAATTCCTACATCACAAAATCTCAAAACCTCAAAATAGTACCTATTTCAAAATTCTATTCTTCTTTGCTGTCATATCTGCAGCATTGAAAATACTCACAAGTTCATTTGCTTCTTTAATCAGCAGGTCTAATGAAGGTATTTCTACAATCTTTGCATCTTTTGTAACCTCAAGCCAATATAGCGATTCATCTGCCTCTTCCAATACAATCTCTAACTTGTAAATAAAATCTGCTTTTGATTTTGCTCTGCATGCAGATCTGTAATTGCTCCAACCGAACCTGCAGATCTGATCAATTGTTTTGCTGTTTCAAATCCTGCAGCATTTTTTGGAAAAGCCTGGCAAAGCCTTATCACATCCACATGAAATTTCTTTGTTCTCTCTTGTAATTCAAACTTTGTCATTAAGCTGCTTTCTGCTTTATAAATGTAAGTCAGAATATTCCTGAAATCTCAAAAATCCCAACATCTCAAAATCTCAATATCACTAAATCTCCAAATAGCAATTCCTTCTAACTTCGTACTTCTAACATAGTTTTCATGGTAATTAATTTAAGCAGAGAACATTCCCTTGTTAGTAACTGGATTGCTGAAATACGCGATGCAGAAGTGCAAAAAGACAGAATGCGCTTTCGTCGTAACCTGGAGCGTATTGGAGAAATTGCTGCTTATGAAATAAGCAAAAGATTACCATTCTTAGAAGCAGAAGTACAAACACCGCTTGGTATTGCAATGTGCCATGTCCTTACTGAACAACCCGTGCTGGCTACCATTTTGCGTGCCGGGCTTCCGCTGCACCAGGGGTTGCTTAATTATTTTGATAAGGCCGATAATGCATTTGTTTCTGCATACCGCAAACACGATAAAGAAGGAGGTTTTGAAATAAGCCTTGAGTATTTATCATGCCCGGACATTGAAAACCGTATTGTTATAGTTTCTGATCCTATGCTTGCTACCGGGGCTTCCCTGGTTAAAACAATACAGTATTTGCAGCAAGAAGGTGAACCAAAAAGCATACATATTGTTACTGCTATTGCCTGTACTGTTGGTATAGAATACGTACGCCGTGAAACACCTTTAGCAACTATTTGGTGTGGAGGGATTGATGATGAACTAACAGCAAAAGGCTATATTGTTCCCGGTCTGGGCGATGCCGGAGACCTTGCTTTTGGTGTTAAAATTCAAACGTAGTGTTATTTTTATTTGTTTGAAAATGCATTCTTTGTATTTTCATGCTTTACCTGTTGTGAGAATGAAAAAATTCCTGTGTTTACTTTTTATATCCATACTCTGCTCATCTGCATTTGCACAGGATCCAAACTTCTCACAGTTTTTTGCCTCACCTCTAACTTTAAACCCAGCATTAACGGGTAAAATAGATGGCTTATATCGTATAGCCGGAAATTACAGAAATCAATGGCCTACCATCAACAAGGCATATACTACTGCTACTGTTTCCTTTGATGCGGATATATTACAAAATACTTTGCCGCCAATAGATCAGTTTGGCGTAGGTATAATGGCATTTACAGATAAAAGCGGCAACGGTGCTTTACAAAATAATTATTTGGGGGTATCAACTGCTTATCATAAAGGTCTGGATGAAGATGCTCATAACCAGTTGGGAATAGGTTTTCAGGCAACGTATGTAAATAAGCGTTTAGATATTACCAATCTGAAATTTGAAGATCAATTGCGTTCAGATGGTTTTACAGGTATTACAAGTGAAATCTTTAGCCAAAACCAGGTAAGTCTTTCTTACTTTGATCTGAATGCAGGCATCTTATACAACGGAACTACAAATGGATATAATAACTTTTACCTGGGTGCATCCATGTATCATATAACAAGGCCTAAGGAATCATTCCGGGGAGGCGAATACTTTTTGCAGCCAAGGCTAACTATCCAGGCAGGTGGCAGCGTCCCTTATGGAGAGTATGATGCCATTCATATTAGCGCTAACCACAGCCGGCAGGCAAATGCCACTAATACCACCATTGGCGGTGCATATTCTTTAAACCTTAATGTTACTCAAGTTAATCCCACTAACTTATACCTCGGTAGCTGGTATCGGTTTGGCGATGCAATCGTTCCTTATGTGGGATTAGAGTTCTCCGGCTTTCGTATAGGCGCTACGTATGATGTTAATCTTTCCGGGCTTAAGCCTGCATCCAACGTCCGCGGCGGTGCAGAGTTGTCGTTGATATATATTAAGCAACCCGTTGATCCTCTTAAGAAGAAATTGAATTGTCCGAAATTTTAGAGATTTGCAGTGCTGCCCTGAGATTGACGAAAGGTACTCCCTATACTGCATCAATCTACTCAACTTTTGCAACATCCCTTTATATTTTCACATTACTTAGTTTATTCCTTCACAAAATTTAATTATTTATACCAAACACATAAGGCAGCACCAGCCAGCAGAATAAAGTGATGAGAAGTACAGAAATTATATTCATTACAAAACCCACCCGCATCATTTGTGGGAGTTTGATATGGCCGCTTGAAAATGCAATTGCATTTGGGGGTGTTCCCATGGGCATCATAGAAGCACATGAAGCACCCAACGTCATAGGAATGCCTAATAAAAACGGATGCATACCCGCTGCTATTGCCAGCCCTGTTACCACGGGTGCAAATACAATAACCTGAGCCACGTTACTCATTACTTCACTCAAAAAAACGGATAAAAGTGTAACTAAAAAGATAAGCATCACCTGGTTGAATGCAAATCCTGCAAACCATTGTCCTAACTGTTGTATAAGTCCTGCTTTTTCAAGTGCACCTGCTAATGCAATACCGCCGCCGAATAACAATAAAATTCCCCATGCCATGTTTCTTGTATCACCCCACACTAACAAAGGTTTTCTTTCTTTATGACCCGTATTAAAAAAGAAAAGAGACAAACCACCCATTAAGGCAATCATTGTATCATCAAGTTTAATAAATCCGATTTTATTGATAAGGTCTTTTGTCATCCATAATAATGCAGTGAGCAGGAAAATGATACCTACTCTTTTTTCCGGGCCGGAAATTTTTCCTAAAGAATCCATCTGTGTTTGTATAAAATGGTTTGTTGCAGTATTTTCTTTAATATGGTTCGGGTACAACCATTTTACCATTACAAAATACAAGCATAGCATTAGTAAAATAGAAAGCGGCATACACAAATACACCCAATCAATAAAACTCACATCCTGATTCAGTTGTTTTTTTATGTAACCTGCATAAGCCACGTTCGGAGGTGTGCCAATGATAGTCCCCACAGCAAGGTTCGATGCCAGTGCAATTGATAGCATCAGGCTTAAAGAAAAGTTAGCCATGCTTTTGTTGTCCTTGCTTGCTAAATCATTCTCTTTCAAAACTTCGATCACTGATATAGCAATCGGGAGCATCATCATAGTTGTAGCTGTATTACTAAGCCACGTGCTGATAAGTCCTGTAGCAATGATAAAGCCCAGAATGATTCTGTTACCACTAGTTCCGGTAATCTTTACAATATTTAATGCAATGCGGCGGTGTAAATTCCATTTTTCTATTGCTAACGCAATTAAAAACCCGCCCAGGAACAAGAAAATTACAGAGTTTGAATAAAAGATAGCTGTATTCTCAATAGATTCTATATTCATCAAAGGGAAAAGTATTAATGGAAAAAGCGCTACAACAGGCATAGGTAAAGCCTGTGTTACCCACAAGGTGATCATTAAAACTGCAACTACAATTGTTCTGTTAGGAATTTCTGGTAAAACAAACGGATTTATAAAATACATTGCAAGAGCAATAGCTCCGCTGATAATAATAGCTAAAGAACCTTTGTATTTTTTCTGCATGCATTTAGTTTAGTAATCACCTTATTTTTCCACTTACAAATTTGTTACCTTTTATAAAAAAACGGTACTGTAACAAAGCATCACTACCTGCATAAGCAACACCTATTCTGGGTGATATGCCAATGTTATTATTTGGGAGCTTATATCCGTCATCTAATATATGCAACTCAGGGCTTTGCAGGAAAATGCCGCATTGCGAAGTGTGAAATCCAAATGCTTTACCGACATTTCCCGGGCCTCTTGTTAATGTTTCATCCAATACTTTTTTACCTGTGCGTTGCATCATTATGTCTATACCTTCCAAAGGTTCCACCGCACGTATCAAAATTGCATGCGGAATTCCCGTAATATTGGTAACAATATTAAACATCTGATGAATTCCGTAACATAAATAAATGTAAGCCGTTCCACCTTCCTCAAACATTACTTTTGTACGCGGTGTTTTTCCTTTGAATGCATGAGATGCTTTGTCCTTTTCTCCTGCATATGCTTCCGTCTCAACAATACGTCCTGTGGTTTTTTGATTATCCCAGTTTGTCACCAGCACTGTTCCCAATAATTCTTTGGCAACCTGGACCACATTATTACGCAAATAAAATTCCTGGGGAACTACTTTCATTAGGTGTGCCGGAGCAGTTTCACTGTTTGAATTAGAATATATTTACCTAATCAAAAGTAGCAATTGCTCAAAGAAATAATCATAGCCATACAAGCGTATTTTGATGCACATAAGTTTATAAAAAAACACCGCATGTGGAAGTGGATTGTTATCCCGGGCATTATTTACACAATTCTTTTTGTGGCAGGTATGTATCTCTTCTGGCAATCGTCCGGCGATGCGGTAACATGGCTCAGCAAACAACTTGGCATGGAAGCCTGGTTGCAAAAACAACGTAATGAATGGCTGAATTTTTTATTTGTAATGATTGGACTGATGGTAAGATTAATATTTGCTTTCATATACTTTTCACTCTTTAAATACTTATTCCTTATTATTGGCTCGCCTGTATTTGCATATTTAAGTGAAAAAACACAAAGCATACTCGAGCATAAAGATTTTCCATTTAACTTTTCGCAAATGATGAAAGATGCCTGGCGTGGTATTAAACTGGCTTTGCGAAATACTATGTGGCAATTGTTTTATACCATTTCCCTGCTATTATTTTCTTTTATTCCTGTATTCGGTTGGATATCGCCCCTCATTGCACTTTTTTTAGAATGTTTTTATTATGGTTTTTCTATGTTGGATTATAGTTGTGAACGTAATAAACTTTCCCCTTCTCAAAGCATTGCTTTTATAAGCAGGCATAAAGGTTTGGCTGTAGGCAACGGATTGATATTTTACCTGATGCACGCAGTAGTTATTATTGGGTGGATATTGGCCCCGGCATATGCTGTAGTGGCTGCGACGCTTAGCCTGCATAAAATAAAAACACTATAATGGTTGCATTGGTGTATTTAATTCCCACTGTATTATATGATAGTCAAACGAACTGTTTACCTGCCTATCTGGTAGATGCGGTTAAACAATGCAACGTGTTTTTTATAGAAAATGAAAGAAGTGCACGCCGCTATTTAAAATTATTGTGGAAGGATATTGTAATAGATGATTATGAGTGGTACACTATGAGTGAAGTAACAGAGGAAACCATCAGTTCGTTCAGGGCGAAAATAAAAGAACACAAAACAATTGGTATTTTAAGTGAAGCAGGTTGTCCTGGTATAGCTGATCCCGGACAAAAACTGGTTGCAGTTGCACACCAGGAAAATGTGGTTGTAAAGCCGTTGGTAGGACCAAATTCTATTTTACTGGCATTAATGGCCAGCGGCATGAACGGCCAACATTTTCAGTTTACAGGATATTTACCCATTCAAAGTTCCTTAAGGGTAAAAGCCATTAAAGATTTAGAAGCAGAATCGAGACAAAAAAAATGTACACAGATTTTTATTGAAACACCTTACCGCAACAACCAGCTTCTGGAAACATTAGTAAAAACCTGTAATCCCCAAACAAAAATTTGTGTTGCAGCCGACCTTACTGCTGAAACAGAAAGCATACTCACCAAAACAGTACAACAATGGAAAGAAAGTATGCCTCGATTGCATAAGAGGCCTGCTATATTTTTACTATGGTTATAATTAAATAAGTTGCTGCACTTCTCAGTATATAATCCATAGCAAATGAATCAATTTTCAATATTGATCTTGCCTCCGGTTTTAAAGCTGATTTTGTTATTCTAAAAAACAGCCACTTAGACAAACTGAATTTACCAGAAGACAAAATGATTTTTATGAGGTCATCAAGCTTCTTTCTTCTCTTACAAACCTTGATGGGCAGTATATAGATAGGTGAGTTTGAACCCTTAACCTTAATACTATTAACCTGCTCAAGTATGACGGATACACCTGACCATAAATGAAATTAAAATTAGATCTGGCTGTAAACCACAGGCAGAACGATTTAAAGCAGTTTTGGTAGATAATGAAACTTTTAATTTAATGACTTCATCAAAAATAATACAACACCGCTGAATTGCTGTACTGCTATTAGCTTGTTGCGCAGCAATTTTATTAAAGAATATTTCCTCTAATCTCTTCGATCCTGTAAATCATAGTTCTGACTTTATCTTTGCCGCCATGGCAACGGACAATATTAAGTTTCAGGCAATTATTTCTCATTGTAAAGAGTATGGATTTATTTTTCCCTCCAGCGAAATATATGATGGTTTAGCAGCTGTGTATGATTATGGCCAATGGGGTAGTGAGTTAAAGAAAAATATCAGGGATTACTGGTGGAAAAGCATGACGCAGATGCATGAAAACATTGTAGGTATTGATGCCGCTATTTTCATGCACCCAACTACATGGAAGGCCAGCGGGCACATAGATAATTTCAGCGATCCGATGATTGACAATAAGGACAGCAACAAACGTTATCGCGTAGATCATTTAATTGAAGCAAAGGCAGATGAACTGGAAGGGGAGGGACATGAAGACCAGGCGGAAATTTTATTGGGTGAAATGGATGCATTGCTTACTTCAAATGATTTTGAAGGTTTAAGAAACCTCTTGCAGGCATATAAAATTGTTTGTCCTGTAAGTGGTACAGGTAACTGGACAGAAGTGCGCCAGTTCAACCTGATGTTTTCCACGCAAATGGGTAGTATAAGTGAAGATGCAAATGAAATATACTTACGACCAGAGACAGCACAGGGCATTTTTGTAAATTTTTTGAATGTGCAGAAAACTGCCAGGTTGAAAATTCCATTTGGTATTGCACAAACAGGTAAAGCCTTTAGAAATGAAATTGTGGCTCGCCAGTTTATATTTCGCATGCGGGAATTTGAGCAGATGGAAATGCAATTTTTTATTCGTCCCGGAACACAAACGGAATGGTATGAATACTGGAAAGACCAGCGGATGAAATGGCATTTAAGTTTAGGGATTGCTGCTGATAAATTTCGTTATCATGACCATGCAAAACTGGCACATTATGCAGATGCTGCCTGTGATATAGAATACAATTTTCCAATTGGCTTTAAAGAAGTGGAAGGTATCCATAGCCGTACTGATTTTGATTTGCGTAACCACCAGGAATACAGTAAAAAGAAGATGCAGTATTTTGATAGTGAGATAAATCAGAATTATATTCCGTATGTGGTGGAAACTTCAATAGGACTGGATAGAAGTGTATTGATGATTTTGAGTGAGGCCTACGAAGAACAGGACCTGCCTACCGGACAGGCAGGCTTAAACACAAATGAGAAAAAAGATAGCCGTGTTGTATTAAAACTCCCTGTAAAGCTGGCGCCTGTTAAGTTAGCCATTCTTCCTCTGGTAAAAAAAGATGGATTGCCGGAAATTGCCCGCAGCATCATGAACGAATGCAAGCCGCACTTTAAATGTTTTTATGAAGAAAAAGATACAATCGGTAAACGGTACCGAAGAATGGATGCTATCGGCACACCATTTTGTGTAACTGTGGATCAGCAGACAAAAGAAGATGGTACAGTAACCATCAGGCATAGAGATACAATGCAGCAGGACAGGGTAGCAATTTCAGAAATAAAAAATATTGTGCAAAAGGAAATCTCCATGCAACAATAAGATTAAGACGGGAACTTTTTATAGGTTTTATAATTAGCGTCGCTAAAAAGCACAATGAAAAAATATTTGTTTGAAGTACGGAAATTTGTAATTTGATCAAAGGCTATTTATTATACATTTCATTTCTCATTGTCAGTTGTAATTCTACTAATATTCTCACTTCTTTTATATAGTACTGGAAAGGAGTTATTAGTTGCAGTTATTGCTATGTTGTTTTCAGAAATAATTTTTCAATCTATAGTAGGTTGGTATGAGGGAGCGAAAGAAACATTTATGAAAAATTATGACCCCGACTACCCGTATAGCTCCTGATGAATCGCTTTTCTGTCGTAACCTAATTGCTGAATACGTTGTTTTGCTTCATCAATCATAGCCTTCCATCCGCATAAATAAAACTTAGCAGGTGGCAGTTCAGTACTGCCATTTCTTTTTTCTGCAATTAAATTTTCATATACCGCATGTACATACCCGCAGCATCCATCCCATTGCTCCCGTGAAAGGGTTGGAATAAAATTAAAGTCCGGTAACTCTTTTTCCAGTTGTCTCATTTCTTCATAGTAAACTAAGTCTCTTTGTGAGCGGGTGCCAAAAATGAGATAAATGTTCTTATGTGGAATGTTGTGAAGCTTCATATATTGCGACATGCTCCTGAATGGAGCAATTCCGGTTCCGGTGCAAATAAAGAACACATCTTTATCTATATTTTCCGGCAATGTAAAAACTCCCTGCGGTCCGCGAAAAGTAAGTTCACTGCCTTCTTTTACCTCGTTAAACAAATAAGTTGTTCCGGCCCCTCCTTCCAGCAATACAATTAGAAGTTCCACTATATTAGTACCATCGGGCCACGATGCAATGGAATAGCTGCGCCAACGCTTATTTGGTTTTTCGTGAATTGGAAGGTCTATTGTAATAAATTGGCCTGGAATGAAATCAACAGAAGAAAGCTCGGGCACTTCTATCCAAAAACGGCGTGTATTGTAAGTAGCATCTTCAATTTTTGTAACAATACCTTTTCGCCAGGGTTGCAGTGCCATGCAGCGGTTTTATCCAAATTAAATTAAAGTGGCTTTTTGGAAAATGGAAGTTATCCACAATTCGAAGTTATTGGCATAGAAGTTGAATTCTTAATGCCAACTTCAAAATATTACATTAACTTTTTGTCGGACGGTTTAGGTTAAAGGGCCAGCATAATCTGCTGGTCTTTTTTTATGCTATTGCATAACTGCTGGTTCCAGCATAATTATTTCTTTCTGTGAACTATAATATTTTTTATTGTTGACGGTAAAACCTACGACTACATTGTTTTTAGAGATTTTTTTTCTTAAACAAGAAGAAGAAGAGGTAAATGTAACTGATTGAACTGGTGTTAAGAGCAGCACTTTGTTAGTGGTTTTTGGAACAAGTTCTTTAGTTGATTTATCCAGGATATTATTACTTGTAAAGGTTACTGGTGTGGAAGTTACCTTATCAATTTTTACCTCATGTTTTACACCATTAATGTAAACTTCCGTTGGAATAAGATTGACTCCAGATGGGAAAGAGACATAGATCCATGTATTAGAGCGTTGCTTAGGCCTTGTAGTTACTTCTTTTCCGCTTTCATCAACAATTCCCTTTGGACTAACTCCGGATACAACAGGTTGTCTATATGCATATGCTTTTACTCCTTTATACGATTGAGCACTTACAACCATTACTCCTTTTAATAAAATCACTAATAATATTAATCTACGCATAACAGTAAGATGATACAATCCTTAAAACTTCATACATTGAAAAGTTAAAACAGGCTGTTGCGCAGTTTACTGTTTTATAATTTTTTGTACATGCCTGTACTTCCTGTCATCGCTGGTTATTAAAAGAATATAATTGCCTCGTGCCAAAGTAGTAATATTAATTGCACCATTTTGATAACCCGTTTCTCTACGCAGTACCCTTTGACCGGCTATATTAAATACGTCTATAGAAATTTTTTTCACGCCAAATATGTTGCCGGTCTGGTATTGTATGATATTGGTTGATAGTGTAGGATATACTTTATTAATAAAGTTTTTATCATTTGTAATTGGATCAATGCCGGTATTAACATTAGGAGTGAAATTGGGAGTGCCTAAGAAGGTATAAAACATGCCATTCCCATGGGTGCCTAACACCATTACGTTATCATTTGGCCTGTACGCTAAAGACACAACTACCGAAAAATTTACAACATTCTCACCTTCCCGTTGCCATATAGGTGCACCGGAAGTAATGTTAGTTGTGCTGTATATCCCCACAGAAGTGCCAACATAATATTCCGTTACAGGATTATTTGCTGCATCTTTTTTTACAACTATCATACAACTTCGTATAGATGGTAATGTAAGATTTCCTTCCGCATTCTGCCATGTTGGGGTGGCTGATTTTCCATTATTGGTCCACCAGATGCTTACCACATTATAGTTAGAAACAATTGCAAGAACTTCATCATCATTATTTGGATTTACTGCAATGTCCTGAACATTACCTGTTAGTCCGGCAGGTGTAATATTTACAGGTATAGCCGTTGCCGCAGCATTTCTCGGATCATCTAAGCGGAAAATTTTTCCATTTGTTGTGCCGAAGTATAAAGCATGAGTAGTCATATAAGGTCCGCGGCTAAAAGTCATGCCTCTGATGCCTATGTTTCTGCCACTTGTTGGATTACTTGGATTTACAGTTTGTGCAACACCGGTTAATTCTGTCCATCCGCTTGAAGAGGTGACAGTTGAAGCAGATGTAGTACGGAATAACCGGTTGAAATTTACATAGTAAAGGTCATTTGAATTATCCGCGACCAGGCGCAGATTAGTAACGAATTCACCAAATTCATTTTCTTCACCTTCGATAGTAGTTGTCAGTCCTATAGGTCGTATTTCACCGGATGATGTTGGGGGAGAAGCCAATCTTACCCGCCTTAAAGATCCATATTGAATAGATTCGAATAAGTACTGATCGGTACCGTTCACACTGGAAATGCCTACAAAAGCGCCATCTGCGCTAATCAGTTGTCTATGGTTGTTGCTGTCAACAGCAGGTGTTCCCAAAACACCTGTTTTATCTCTGTAGGTTACACCGTTATCCTGCGAACCACCTGCAAAATTGTTGCGGCCTTCTGAAGGATCAATCGCTACATTGTAATATTGTAATGTTTGATAATTAGGTAATTGCCTCCAGCTTACAGGGTGTTGCGGCCAGCCTCCGCCACCGGCAGAAATGTTTGTAGTTTGCCTTATGCCACCATCATCACCGCAAATGGCTTCGTCAGCATTAGTTGGGTTAAAAGTTAGTTGATGTTGATCAGGATGCCCGTTAGGATAGCGGCCGTAGTCTAATGGACTCTGACGGTATCCGTTTATCCATGCAATATTATCCTTTGTAGCAAAACCGTCAGTGGAGCGGTATAAATTTGTTCCTCCTATGAATACGGTGTTCGGATCGTTCGGCTTTACCTTCACAACCATATTGTATCCGTTCTGTAAGGACAGAGGATCAGATCCGGACAGATCTCCCTGAGGATAATCGGGTAAGTTATTAGACCTGTTAGACCATGTGAAAGTAGTGCCGGAGATATCTGTACGAAATAGGTCAGCTTCGGGTTTTTTATCATCATCGTTCGATAATCCGTTATCATAAAAAACATAAGCAATATTATTATTGGATGGAGCTAAGTCCAGTAAAATGCGTTTTGAACCACCACTATAATCATTACCACGCCACTCAGAAACAGAATCTACTCCTAAAGTTTGTCCTCCTGCAACTCTTGTAAAGCTGTTGAGATCACCCGAAGGAGAATGCCATACTCCCCGCATTCCCTGATCGGGATTACCACCATTAACAGCTAAAAATACTCTCCCCGTCACGGATACAGTTACGTCCATCTGTCCGGTAGCAGATGTTGCCGGAGCATTTCCCTGAAATACAAGCTGGAAAGAACTACCACGATCCGTACTCCTTATAAGACGTCTATGACCTGCAATATAAACATGGCCATTTGTGGGGTTTACTGCTATGTTATGTACAAAGTCAAAGGGATGATCGAATACCTCTAATTGAAAACCTGCTGATGGCTCAGAAAAACCACTTATAGATAAAGTTAGCTTTGTCCAACTGGCTCCGTTATTTACAGACTTCCAAACCCCGTGACCCATGTAAGTGGCACCAATTTCTGATGCTGAATTACCATAAGCCTCACCGCCTCCGGCATACCATACGTCGGGGTTAGTCGGGTCTTGTGCCAACGCAGTAAAATTGTGAATGTCTCCATTAGGAGTTACTAACTTCCACGAATTACCACCATCTGTCGACCTCATAATGCCGCCACTTACACAACCCGCAATTATTACACGGTTGGTTACACCATTATACCGCCTGTCGTATGCTGCAGCTCTTGTACGGCCTCCAATATTATTGGGTCCGGCAGGAATATAATTGTTGAGGACCAAACTCCCTGATGATCCTGCAACGGAAGAAGCCAAATTATCTTCACTCTTTACTGGCAGTGTTCGGGCAAAAGCAATTTCTTTTTCAAAAATTCCACGGGGTATTTTTCCCGTCTTCGGATCCTTCAGCATATCAAACTCATATTTCATTCTTGCTTCATGGAAACGAGCTTTTTCTTCTTGTTCTCTACTTTTATTAATAGAATTTAATGGAGCATTTATCCTGCTTACTGCAAATAAGGTAATGGTTATAACAGCTCCCACAGCTATCCAATATCCCCAGGTGTGTAATTTCATTATTGCGGTGTATGTCAGTAAGAGAGCAATTTAAATAAATTAAAACAACTTATTGTGAACATTTATATAATAGCAAATTTATCTTTGGGCAGACGATGAGTGTTTCTGATTTGCTGGCTAAATTTCAACAATCTCCCCGCCTTTTTCAACTTGCGGATGGGCTTGCTATTACCCCACCTCAAAGTATATACGTAAAAAACCTGAGGGGCAGTTCATCTCAATTTGTAGCTGCTTCTGTTTTTTTACATCCATCATGCCTTCATCTTAATCATTTGATTATTTGTAACGATGCCGAAGAGGCTGCTTATTTTCACAATACCTTAGAAAATCTCACCAAGGCCCTTAACGTTTATTATTTTCCCGATTCATTCAAAACTAAAAAGAATTACAGGCTGCTAAATTCATCCCATGTTATGCTTCGCACAGAAGCTCTTACAAAGTTTTCATTGGCACAAGGTAACAGGGTTGGAGCAGTAGTAACTTACCCGGAAGCACTGTTTGAAAAAGTGGTAATTCCAAAAATTATTTCCTCGAGCATCATTCACATAAAAACCGGCGATATTTTAAACGTAGATGAATTGCTCAGTAAAATGGTGGACTATGGATTTGAACGGAGTGATTTTGTTTTTGAACCCGGACAGTTTGCTGTAAGGGGCGGCATTTTGGACATATATTCGTTTGGCAACGATAAACCTTACCGCATTGAATTGTTTGGCAATGATGTAGATTCTATTCGTATTATAGATCCAGAAACACAATTAAGTGAACGCCGGTTAACACATGTAAACATTATTCCAAACCTTGTTACGGGACAAGGAGGTGCAGACACCCTACTTGAAAAAGAGAATAAAATATCGCTGTTAGATTATCTGCCTCCCGATACAGTAGCATGGGTTCAGGATAAAGATATTTTAAAAGAACAATTGCATGCAGCCAAAAGAGATCTTGAAGTTTTTTTAAATCAACAGAGCACAACCTACAAGTCTCAGGACGAAGAGGGCAAACTGATTAAAAAAGATGTTGATCCAAAAGATTTTATAACTGCTGAAATTCTCTTTAACCAACTTGAATCAAGAACAGTCATCCACTTCGGGCAAAGCACATACAGCTCCTCCGCAAGCACCGGTACTCACACTAAGACGACTCTTTCGCAGGTTGTGACTTTTAATACTAAAGAGCAACCTCCCTTCAACCGGCGCTTCGATTTATTGATTAAAGATCTAAAGCACCTGGAAAGTAAAGGGTTTGCATTGAACTTGTTTGCAGAAAATCCTAAACAACTTGAACGGCTGTACAGCATCTTTACCGATCTAAGAGAAGAAATTCATTTCAACCCAATTGCTACATCTATTCATGAAGGGTTTATTGATGAAGACCTCAAGATTGTTTGCTATACTGACCACCAGATATTTCAACGATACCATAAGTATAGGGTAAAGCAAGCATATAATAAAAGCAAAGCACTTACTTTAAGAACACTCCGGGAATTGCAGCCGGGTGATTATGTAACACATATTGATCATGGTGTGGGAGTGTATAGCGGGCTCCAAAAAATTGAAGTAAATGGAAAGGTTCAGGAGGCGGTGCGGATTATTTATAAAGACAGTGACATCTTATATGTCAACATTAATTCCTTACATAAAATTGCCAAATTCACCGGTAAGGATGGTGCCACTCCAAAAATTAATAAACTCGGCAGCGACGTATGGAACCGACTAAAGGAAAAAACAAAAACAAGAGTAAAAGAAATTGCATTTGACCTCATTAAACTTTATGCGCAGCGCAAGGCACAGCGAGGTTTTCAACACTCGCCAGATACTTATCTTCAAACAGAATTAGAGGCATCTTTTATTTATGAGGACACACCAGACCAGGGCAAGGCAACTGCCGATGTTAAAAAAGACATGCAGTCATCATCACCAATGGACAGATTAATTTGTGGTGATGTTGGATTTGGTAAAACAGAAGTTGCTATTCGTGCAGCATTTAAAACCTGCGTTGACGGCAAACAGGCCGCAGTGCTTGTTCCTACAACTATTCTTGCCTTTCAGCATTTTAAAACTTTCAGCGACCGCTTGCGGGATCTTCCTGTAACCGTAGATTACATCAACCGTTTTAAATCTTTAAAAGAAAAGAAAGAGGCTCTGAAAAAGTTAGAAGAAGGAAAGGTGGATATAATAATTGGTACCCATGCATTACTTGGCAAAGATGTAAAATTTAAAGACCTGGGATTACTAATTATAGATGAAGAGCAAAAATTTGGAGTAGCAAATAAGGAAAAGATAAAAACAATTAGAACCAATGTAGATGCGCTAACACTTACAGCAACACCCATTCCAAGAACGCTTCAATTTAGTTTGATGGGTGCAAGGGACCTGTCCATTATCAATACCCCGCCTCCAAACAGGCAGCCGATTCAAACCGAAGTACAGGTATTTAACCAGGATGCTATCCGTGATGCTATTTATTTTGAAGTGGAACGTGGGGGGCAGGTTTTCTTCATTCACAACAGGGTTTTAGGATTGGCAGAAATGGCTTCGTTTATACAAGGTTTATGTCCGGCCGTTAGCATCGGCCATGCACACGGACAGTTAGAAGGTCATGAGCTGGAAAGAGCGATCCTTGATTTTATTGAGAAAAAATATGATGTGCTTGTGTGTACTAACATAGTGGAAAGCGGGGTGGACATTCCAAATGTGAATACCATTATTGTAAACAATGCCCACCAATTTGGCTTAAGCGATCTGCATCAGTTACGCGGCCGTGTTGGCAGAAGTAATAAAAAGGCATTTTGTTATTTGCTGGCGCCTCCGCTAAGCACACTGCCTAATGACTCCCGAAAGCGGTTGCAGACATTAGAACAGCATAGTGAGCTTGGCAGTGGTTTTCAGATTGCCATGAGGGACTTAGACATTCGTGGGGCAGGAAATTTATTAGGAGGTGAGCAAAGCGGTTTTATGGCAGAAATTGGCTTTGAAACTTATCAGAAAATATTAGATGAAGCTATAGGGGAATTAAAGCGAACTGAATTTAAAGAAGTTTTCCGGGAAGAAATATCCAGGCAGGATGATTTTGTTCAGGATTGCACAATTGATACAGACCTCGAAATTCTTATTCCGGATGATTATGTAGAGAATATTACAGAACGCCTGTCTCTTTATACACGTTTAGATAACTGCGATACGGAAGAGGAATTATCAGCGATGGAGCAGGAATTTGCAGATCGTTTTGGTCCATTGCCGCCACAGGCCCAGGAGTTATTTATTACCGTGCGATGCAGAAAATTAGCAGTGGCATTGGGCTTTGAAAGGATGATTTTAAGGAAACAGTCTTTGAAATGTTTTTTCATTAATAAACCTGAGTCGCCATATTTCGAATCAGATATTTTCAATTCTATTCTTAAATATCTGCAAACCGGCACTAGTACCGCAAGACTAAGGCAGGTAGGAAAAAACTTTATGCTTATTGCAGAACCTGTACACAGCATGCAGGAAGTGCATACTTTTTTACAGAGAATGTATGAGGAAGCGGTGGCCGATCAGCAGCCTGCAAAAAAAGCCTCCTTAATTTAAAGCTCCTGGTTAAAGGAAAGTGTAACCGTAAACTTCGTAATATATTCTTACCAACCTTGTTTTGCAACACCGGCATTAATAGCTGCCATTGCTTTTTCTTCGTTACACAAGGTGGTTAGTTTATTTCCTTTCCCGTCATGCCCCTGTACCATATAGGCACCTTTAGCGGTTTTGGTAATAACAGCATCCAGAACGGGAACATTTTTTTCTTTCGTTTTTACATTGTATGCGGTAAGTTGAGCGTCTGCCATAATAATTCATTTACTGGTTTGGAATGTTTAAAACTAAAGTTTTTTTGACAAAACAGGGGCCAAACCTTAAAAATGTCCGTTTAGAATTAACTTTTCTACGCCGTGGTTGGTGTTCAGCGCGGCTATTGTGCTTAGCTGCACCAACCATTAGATTGGGATAACTATCTTATTATTCATTATAGTGACTTAAAAAGTTCCATTCACTGTGTCCCAATTGATAAAAAGAAGCTGAAGAATACTTATACTGCTCATCCAGTTGGCAAAGACCTGCCAGTACAGGATTATAATGAATATAATTTAGCTTTTGTAGAAATACAGCATGATTTCGAAGTTCAATGCTCAATGGCCGCCGTTCCCATATCTTGGTAAATCCTGTCTTTTGCCTTTACATGGAAATGATCCGAAACAACCGGATGATTTCTACGTAAATCTTTCAATATCATTTGAGCGGTAAATTTCAAAAAATCTCTTTGCACATCTGATTGTTTGTGTTCGTCAGGCACATGCCAGATTACATGCAAATGGTTGGACATAATTACAAATGCATACAGAAGAATTCGTTTATCTTTCACCAAATAGGATAGGCTGTCAATGATAATGTCCTTATACTTATCCTGCTTAAGTAGTGGTTTCCATTCAAGTATGGTAGCTGTAAAAAATACAGGATAGCTTTCTGTTAGCATCATCTATTTTCAAAGAACTAAGGTACACTCCTAACAGTGGTTGGTGAGCCTCACACTATCCCTAACACAAACACCAACCACGGCGGGAAAACGTGGTGGGAAAAAAACTTTTGTTGTGGGTTCGCCTTATTGGTCAGCCGTGATGCCATATGAAAGTTTCAAAAGTTCTGTCAATAATGCCTTGTTCTTCGTAATGTCATTTTTGTCAACACGTATTCTATAACGACCCCATTTATTGTCATAGTCCATAGTGTCAAGTTTTGCTTCGTCTAATTTTTCTTGAATTTCTGGTGAATGTTTCAGCCTGATTTCAAGAAGCATACTACTTTTTTTCGCTCTGAATATTGCAAAATTATTTGGCTGTCCGTTCTTTGCAAGTCCGATATAATATTTGTTATACTTCAGTTCTAAATTCGGACTAAATTCTTTTACGATTTCAAGTAATTGGTCAGCCAAAGCAACAGTTTGTTTGGTTCCTTTATTTGTCTCCCAATAATTTCTATCTGTTACTTCTTTCGTTTCTTCACTTCTTCTACAAGTCCTAAATTAACTTCGTCAAGAACCGTTGTAAATATCAATGAAACTTCGGTTTCTGAAAAT
>JBHENB010000040.1:0-380 GCA_046262255.1 Chitinophagaceae bacterium | reverse complement strand
TCTGAAAATTGATACGCTGACATTTGAATTGCTATCAAAGGAATGTAGCCGTTAAAAAGCCCGATTACACTTAAAAATCTGCTTGTAATGTCCTCGGCAATAATTACTGCACAATGGTCATATTGGGGATAACGTTTTCTTTCAATATCCCAATATTCAATTGTCCGAATAATATGGCTTTCGTCAACTTTTCCAAGTTGAATTTCTACTTCATATCGTCTTTTGCTTTCAACATCTTGAAGTAAAATGTCAAGTCTGCCCGCTTTGGGATGAATTCTTTCTTTGTCTTTTAAAATAATGTCACCAAGCCCTAAAATAGTTGGGTCGTCAGCAATAACTTGTTGAACCCAAGTCTCGTTAAGTTGTTTGTGGGTTAAAAG
>JBHENB010000039.1:0-20688 GCA_046262255.1 Chitinophagaceae bacterium | reverse complement strand
GCCTTCATTGGCTGGGGCAGCTCTTTATCATTCCAGGGATGTTTTCGCCCAAACACATGATCTGATTCCACCAGGAAAAGTTCCGAAGATTTACATGCCGCATGCAATGCATAAGCGCTGGCAACAGGAACAGCATCATCACCCGTACCGTGACAAATTAAGAGAGGTATGTTTAAACGCTGTACACTTTGTAAAACATTCAGACGTCGCTTATTCTGTTCATAATCCTGGTACAATTGGTAATACAGCGGTAGTTGCTGTTTAGTGCGGCTGTTGGTATAATATTCTACTCTTGTTGCTTTCCAGTTTTCCATTCTTTGCTGCTGCCAATTGCCCCACGGTGTTTTACATTCAGCTACCGACGCCCATGTAGCAATACTTTTTATCCGAGGCTCTTCTGTAGCTTTTATCAGAACAATACCACCGCCACGACTGTGACCAATTAAATAAATTTTGTTTGTATCTATTGCAACCTTATGCTCATTTTCTGTATGCAAAGTCCATTCAATAACTGTTTGTAAATCGTCCAATTCTATTGTGTAGTTATTATTTCCGTATGCCTCCGGATCAACAAATTCTTGGGGTTTATCCGGGGTAGTGCCATTATGTGAAAAATTGAATTTGATAAAAGTAAATCCCGCTTGTGCAAATTGGTTTGCAATCAAATCGAAATTACCCCAGTCCTTAAAGCCGTTAAAGCCATGTGCATAGATAATTACCGGTTGGGGTGTTAGGATATCGTAAAATATATCCAACGTAATAAGCTTGGATTCTACGCCGATAATTATGTTTTTAAACAGTTGCATGCCTCAATAATGATATGCAAAGGTGCTATTTATTGATTTTCATTGCTTTCTGTTTTTATTTCAGATTAGTTCATTGGGGATGATGGAGCCTTTAAACATCTGTTAATGAAATAGAAGGGCTAAGTTTCTTTAACATTTAGTTTATGTGTCTGGCATGATTTGGGCACTTAAGGGTATAGAAAATTAATAACCCTAAAATATTGTTTTATGAAAAAAATATTACCCGCTTTTACCATAGCTGCAGTGATGGCAGCATGTAATAGCAACTCAAAAACCGGTGCAGAAGATGCGACAGTAATTTCATCTTCCGATACAGTTGGTTTATCTGAATTCCAGGCATGGAAAGCCCAAAATGAATTGACGCCTGCCAATAGAGCGTTTGCACAAGGATATGCAGAAGGTTTTGCTGCAGCTGGTTTAACTGCGTCTAAACAGTCAGCAGTTAATTATGCTTCTGCGCGTAAAACTTTACCAAAAAGTTATGCTTCTAATTCACGCCGCTCTTACAGCAGTGGATCCAACGGTTCTATGTCCTCAACCTCATCCAATACTGCTAAGCGGAGTAAGTGGAGTAAAGCCGCAAAGGGTGCAGCAATTGGTGGTGGTTCCGGTGCAATACTAGGTGCCGTTGTTCATAAGAAAAACAGGGGTGTTGGTGCAGTTGTAGGTGGTGTAGCAGGTGCAGGTGTTGGCTATGGAATTGGTCGCCACCTTGATAAAAAAGACGGTCGTTACTAAGAGTAAAAGATTCCTAAATAATTATTGGCTAAGAGATGATCCTCTTAGCCATTTTTTTTGAAAAGGGTACTAGGTTCCTATTCCAGGACCCGTAAGTTAATAGCATCTGTAGAGAAAAAGTGATGAAATAAACAGTAACTTGGTTCAGTAAATTAATTGTATATGGATGAATCTTCCCGGTTAAGCACAAGCGAAGTAAGCGAATAAATCTATCAGCACATTTTTTAAATAAGTCTTGTTTCGATGGCTTTGCATGTAGTAAAAACATTTAAAGAATTGATAGCATCTGCAAAAGAAGGAGAAGATGACAATGATTTAGAAAAAGCTTCTAAACTGTATGAGCAAGCTCTAAAACAGGAACCATTAAATGAAAATGTTTATATACGTTTAATGATCATTTATCGTAAACAAACAGAATACGAAAAAGAACTAAAATTGATCAATAAAGGCATTAAGGCCTTTGAAGAATTTAATAAAAAAAAGATACAAAAGATTGTTGGGAAAGATCAGAAAGCCATACGATTGAGCAATGCTTTGGCAAAATCGCTTGGATTAAAAGATAAAAGGGGTAATGAACTTTATCATCCGGAACCTATTGCCAAATGGATAAAAAGACGGGAAATTGTGGAAAAGAAATTAGGCAAAACAAACTCAAAGTAATCAAATTAGCAATAGTCAATTAACTCCCCCGCAGTTCGCTTCTGCGGTTTGGTTCGCAGAACATTACGGGAAATATATCTTGCCATTAATTCAGTAAATTACAAATATTTACGGGCAGCTATTTTAAAATGCGATTCATTTTATACCTTGTTTTCTTCTTTATTTTACCATTTGTGCTTCCGGCACAAAAAATAGTAAGCATTACCATTGACGGCAGTATTAACCCCGCAACTGCGGGATTCATAAATAGGGGAATTGCAAAAACTAAAAAGCAAAATGCTCAATGTCTCATTATCCATCTTAACACACCCGGCGGATTATTGAAATCCACCCGTGTGATTGTAGGAGATATTCTTGATTCTCCTGTACCTGTAGTTGTTTATGTTTCACCATCGGGAGCACATGCCGGCTCGGCAGGTGTATTTATTACTTTGTCTGCGCATGTTGCAGCTATGGCACCTGCAACAAATATCGGAGCCGCACATCCTGTTGGGTTGCAGGGTGGCATGGACACCACCATGAATGCAAAGGCGACCAACGATGCTGTAGCCTTCATTCGTACTATTGCTGAAAAAAGAAACCGCAATGTTCAATGGGCAGAAGAAGCAGTAAGTAAAAGTATTTCCATCACAGCTCATGATGCGCTGGAACAAAAAGTAATTGATCTGGTATCCAACAATACAAATGAACTGCTGGAACAAATTGACGGCAGAACTGTTGAAGTAAATTCAGGAGCGGCAATACTACACACAAAGGGAGCCGAAATCGAAACAATGGAAATGGGATTTGCAGAAAAATTGCTGAATATATTGAGCGATCCGAACATTGCTTATATCCTGCTGATGTTGGGCTTTTACGGAATTTTATTTGAGCTGTATAGTCCCGGCGCCATCTTTCCCGGTGTTATTGGTGTTATCAGTCTTATTCTTGCATTTTACTCGCTGCACACTCTCCCAATTAATTATGCCGGCCTTGCGTTGATCATTTTTGGAATCATTTTGTTTCTGCTGGAAATAAAAGTTGTGAGTCATGGAATTTTAGCTATCGGTGGGGTCATTTCACTACTCCTGGGATCTCTGATGCTTATCCGGCCTGATTCTTCACTGGAATTTTTTAAAATATCCCGAAGTATTATTATTACCACAACTCTTGTTACTGCTCTGTTTTTTCTATTTATTGTGGGACTTGGTTTAAAAGCACAACGGGCAAAACCTGTTACAGGCATCGAAGGCATACCCGGGGAAATAGGTGAAACATTACAAACACTTGATCCTGTTGGTTCTGTTTTAGTGCATGGTGAAATCTGGCAGGCAGAATCTGTTTCAGGAAAAATTGATGCAGGAAAAAAAATTCGTGTTACCGGTATGAAAAATTTTAAATTGTACGTTGAAACTTTTAGCTCTGTCACTTAAATAAATAATATGCAACAGTATCCAATTGTACTAATAATTGTCATTGTTTTTGTACTAATTATTTTAAGCAACGCCATCCGCATCTTGCGTGAATATGAACGTGGCGTTGTTTTTCGGTTGGGAAGATTAGCGGGCAGAAGCGGGGTAAGGGGGCCGGGGCTTATTTTACTTATTCCTATTATTGATAAAATGGTTAAGGTAACGTTACGAACCGTAGTGTTTGATGTACCGCCGCAGGATATTATAACACAGGATAATGTTTCGCTTAAAGTAAATGCAGTGGTGTACTTCCGTGTTATTGAGCCACAAAAAGCAGTAGTGCAGGTGGAGAATTATATGGTTGCCACTTCACAAATATCCCAGACTACACTACGTAGCGTTTTAGGTCAATCAGAATTAGATGATCTTCTTTCCCAAAGGGATAAAATAAATCAAAAACTGCAGCAGATAATTGATGCACATACTGAGCCATGGGGCGTAAAGGTTTCTAATGTAGAAGTAAAGCAGATAGATCTGCCGCAAGAAATGCAACGTGCAATGGCAAAGCAGGCAGAAGCAGAACGTGAACGCCGCTCTAAAGTAATTGCTGCCGAAGGTGAATTCCAGGCTTCACAACGGTTAGCCGATGCTGCACAAATTCTTGCAGAACAACCCAGTGCATTAACACTTCGTTATTTGCAAACACTACGGGAAATTGCCACTGAAAATAATTCTACCACCATTTTCCCCGTTCCTGTAGATCTGTTGAAACCATTCCTGGAACAAAAAGCTAAATAAGATGTCGGTTAAGCTAAGCTACACCACTTCTCCTTCCAGATCGTAATCATAAGCCTTAGTAATTCTCACATTATAAAAATTACCTGGCTGAAGTTTTTTTGTTGCTTGAATAATTACTTCGTTGTCTACCTCAACACTGTCAAATTCTGTACGACCGATATATCTGCCAGCTTCTTTTTTATCAACAAGTACTTTGAAAGTTTTACCAATTTTTTCCTGGTTTTTCTGATAACTTATTTCCTGTTGCACAGCCATTATGTCTTCCGCCCTTCTTTGTTTTTCTTCGCCAGGCACATCATCTGGCAAATCATATGCTGATGTATTTTCTTCGTGTGAATACGTGAAGATGCCAATCCTATCGAACCTTTCTTTTTCAAGAAACGTTTTCAATTCGTCCACATCTTCCAATGTTTCACCCGGGAAACCTGTTATTAACGTGGTGCGCAAACATATACCGGGAACCGTTTCCCGTATTTGCTGAATTAGTTCTTCCATTTCCTGTCTTGTGATTTGCCTGCGCATAGACCTGAGCATATTATCTGCAGCATGTTGCAATGGCATATCTAAATATTTACAGATGTTATCTCTTTCACGCATTACATCCAGCACTTCCATTGGAAATTTATGTGGATAGGCATAATGCAGGCGGATCCACTCAATTCCTTCTACGTCAGTCAATCGTTTTAGCAAGTCAGAAAGCATACGTTTTTTGTACAGATCCAACCCATAGTAGGTTAGCTCCTGGGCAATCAGCACTAGCTCTTTTACCCCTCGTTTAGCAAGATTTTCAGCTTCTCTTACAAGTTCTTCTACAGAGCGGCTAAAGTGCCGGCCACGCATAAGAGGAATAGCACAAAAAGAACAGGTGCGATTACAGCCTTCGGAGATTTTAAGGTAAGCATAATGCTGTGGTGTTGCAAGGAATCGTTCACCAATTAATTCTACTTTATAATCTACTTCAAATTTTTTCAGCAGAAGAGGCATCTCCATTGTGCCAAACCATGCATCCACTTCCGGAATAGTTTGCTCCAGATCGTTCCGGTATCGCTGACTTAAACAACCCGTAACATATACCTTATCTAACTTGCCCTGTTGTTTAATATTTACCTGCTCAAGAATTGTATTGATGGATTCTTCTTTTGCTTTGTCAATAAAGCCACAGGTATTTACAATTACTATATTATGGTCTCTGCTACTTTCATGTTCCACATTTATCTCTGCCGCACGAAGCTGACCGCTAAGCACCTCGCTGTCTACCATGTTCTTGCTGCAGCCCAATGTAATAATATTGACCTTATCTTTCTTGAATGTTTTAACTTTCATTTCCTCACCTGTTTAAAACCGGGCTTGTGAAGCGCAAAGTTATGCCTTAGATTTGCGAGGTAAATCAGATATTTACGGTAAGAGCTAATGCAGCAAAAGCTTGTTTTTTTTGTAAATATTTATGAACCAGACATTCTTTCTGTTCATCACGATAGTGTTTTTTTCCTGTCAAACAAAGAAGTGTAACACTGCTATTGTAGTTAAAGAAGCCGGGGTATGTAATATATGGGGTATAAAAGTCAATAATAAAATTTATCCTGCTGACTCCATCCCTGACTATTTTAAGCGAGATGGATCGGAGTTCTGCGTTAATTATACTTTATATGAAGATATCAGAATGTGCATATGTTGCGGGGGCATCAGAGCAAAAATTATATCTATAACAGAATTACCAGATTAAATTTATTAAGACTCCAGGCTAAACAAGCTATCAACAAACTCATGCTTGTCAAAAATGAGCAGGTCCTCCATTTTTTCACCAACACCAATAAACTTTACCGGTATCTTGAACTGGTTGGCAATGGCAAGGACTACACCCCCTTTTGCAGTCCCGTCTAATTTGGTAATTGCCAATGCAGTAACATCCGTGGCTGCAGTAAAGTGTTTTGCCTGTTCCAAAGCATTTTGACCCGTTGAGCCGTCTAAAACAAGTACCACTTCATGGGGTGCGCCTGGAAGTGTTTTTTGGACGCTTCTTTTTATTTTACCTAATTCTTCCATTAAATGCGCCTTGTTATGTAGCCGGCCAGCAGTATCTATCAGGACAACATCTACGTTACGTGAAACAGCGCTTTGAACAGTATCAAAAGCAACAGCAGCAGGATCGGAACCCATTGGTTGTTTTACAATTGGCACTCCCGTCCTTTCCGACCAAATGGTAAGTTGATCTACAGCGGCTGCACGAAAGGTATCAGCAGCGCCCAATAAAACAGATTTACCTGCTTTTTTAAAATTGTATGCCAGCTTGCCAATGGTGGTTGTTTTACCTACGCCATTTACACCCACTACTAAAATCACATATGGTTTTTTGGGCAATTCACTATCAAAGGAATAACCGCGGGTGTCTTTTTCGTCCACCAGAGTAGCTTCAATTTCTTCCTGAAGTATTTTATTCAGATCGGCTGAGTTCAGGTACTTATCTCTTGCTATCCGCTTCTCAATGCGATCTATTATAGCTACTGTTGTCTCTATCCCTACATCAGAACTGACCAAAGCTTCCTCCAAATCATCAAGTACCTCTTCATCCACTCTGTCCTTTCCGGCAATGGCTTTACTTACTTTGGAGAAAAAGTTTTCTTTTGTTTTTTGGAGACCTTCATCTAATGTTTCTTTTTCCTTTCTCCCGAAGATCTTGTCGAAAAATCCCATACTGTTAAGCGTAGTTTACCTTATGTTTTCTCCCGATGAAAAGATATACAATGGCGCCGAGTGTTGAAAACAATAGAACTACCAACACCCAGATCAGCTTCTCGTTCCTGCCGGCAAACCTGCTCCTTAAGACATCAACAAGAGCATAAACCCATATCAGGAAACAAATGGCAATAGCGATGTACCCGAAGGTTCCAATGTTGCTGGGATCCATATGTTTTTTTGCAAAATTAATCTAAATAAGCTCGCAGATCGCGTGCAAATCGGGCGGGTCGGGGGGTTAAACAACAAAAAAGCTATTCACCTACAATGAACAGCTTTCGGTTTTATTAACCCATCAACTTATTTCTGTGCAAGGAAATCTTTAACCTTATCCTTGTGTATAATAGCTTCTTTAAAAGTGTAAGCTCCGGTTTTGGGGCTTCGTACTGCTTTTATTACTTTACTCCAGTTTTTAGCTTCAGCAGCAGCTTTCTGATCTTTTGTTTTTATCGCGGTTTTTGCAGTTTTTGCCATGAATGTTCAGTTAATAAGTTGATATGTTGATAGTGACAAGTAAGGTTTTAACTTCTTAACCTATAAACTTGCCAACCCATTCTACTTGATCTCTTTGTGAACAGTAGCTTTCTTAAGGTTTGGATTAAATTTCTTTAGCTCCAAACGCTCAGGATTATTCTTTTTATTTTTTTCTGTAATGTACCTGCTGGTGCCTGGCACAGGAGTATTTTTTTGTTCCGTACATTCTAAAATTACCTGTACACGGTTTCCTTTCTTTGCCATTTTATATTAAGTTGATTGGTTGATTAGTTAATAGGTTAACAAGGATAAGTCTGATCTTATCAACTTTTTAACTTGTTAACTATATATGCTGGCCTTCAGCCCTCATTTCCTTTACAACGGTATAAAGACCTTTTTTATTTATAGTACGAATGCCTTCAGTAGAAAGCTTCAGCGTTATCCATTTGTTTTCTTCGGCTAAAAAGAATCGTTTGGTTTGTAAATTAGGTAAAAATCGCCTCTTGGTTTTTATATTGGAGTGCGACACGGTGTTGCCTCTAATTGGTATTTTACCTGTAACCTGACATACTCTTGCCATGGATAATGAAATTTGGTCGGCAAAGGTAATGTAAAAAGCTAAAACCAAAAAGCATAATTACCTGAAGTGAGCCATGAATTTATTTTTATCAGAGATACGGGAGCGTGACAATAGATTTGATCAGCAATAATCTGCAGACTTTTTACCATCCACTTCTACCAGTTTATCCAGCCTGATCTCTACACCTGAATCTGTCTTTAAATACTCCACATGTTCCTCCGTATATAAGTCCGCAATTCTACCGCGGAGAGAAGAAATAGCTTCATTATCTCCTTTAAATTTGATGTCACATGTTTTGTTCATGGTAGCTAATGCTTCCAGTTCATCATAAAAATCGCAATTAACAGGTTTATAAATTTCCATAATAATTTCTGAATTTTCAACGTACCTGCAAAAACTTCGCCACTACCGCTTCTTAGTACTTTTGCATTTTCTCTATTTTCATTTAGCTTCGCCACACTTGAGTCGGCAGTCATCTGTGATCATTTATAGTTGAATTTATCTATCACCATTGACCAAGACCAACTAAGTCTGAAATCTAAAAATCTAAAATCTGAAATAATTATGGCATACGATGTAGTAGTTATAGGAAGCGGACCCGGTGGTTATGTGGCTGCCATTCGTTCGGCACAGCTGGGTTTTAAAACGGCAGTAATTGAACGGGAAAGTCTCGGTGGTATTTGTTTGAACTGGGGCTGTATTCCTACTAAAGCGTTATTAAAAAGTGCACAGGTTTATGAATATATAAAGCATGCAAAAAATTTTGGAATTGAAGCAAATGGAAAGCCCGACTTTGCTGCAGTCATAAAACGCAGTCGCGGTGTGGCAGATAAAATGAGCAAGGGAGTTCAGTTCCTGATGCGTAAGAACAAGATTGATGTTATCAATGGCTTTGGAAAAGTGGTTTCCAGGGGTAAAATAGAGGTAACTGGCAAAGACAACAGCAAGCAAGCAGTGGAAGCAAAATATATTGTTGTAGCAGCTGGTGCCCGCAGCCGCCAGTTGCCTGCCATGCCTATTGATGGAAAAAAGATCATTGGCTATCGTGAAGCAATGGTGCTTCCGGAACAACCAAAAAGCATGATTGTAGTTGGCAGTGGAGCCATTGGCGTTGAGTTTGGTTATTTCTACAACAGCATGGGAACTAAAGTAACTATTGTTGAGTTCATGCCGCGTATTGTTCCCGTGGAAGATGAAGAAGTTTCAAAAGAGCTTGAAAAAAATTTAAAAAAGCAGGGCATTGATGTGTTAACCAGCAGCGAAGTAACAAAGGTGAACACAAGTGGAAAGGGTGTAAGAGCAACAGTAAAAAGTTCAACTGGCGAAGCAACATTGGAGGCTGATGTATTATTAAGTGCTGTAGGCATTTCCGCCAATATTGAAGGTGTTGGGTTGGAAGAGTTAGGGGTAAAAATTGAAAAAGGGTTAATAACTGTTGATAAATTTTATCAGACCAGCGTACCCGGTGTTTATGCCATTGGAGATTGCGTGCCCGGGCAGGCGTTAGCTCACGTAGCATCAAAAGAAGCAGTAATTTGTATAGAAAGCATTGCACACCAGGAAAAAAAATTTAATCACCAGCCCGAACCATTGGATTATAACAATGTGCCCGGATGTACCTACTGCTCACCGGAAGTTGCTTCTGTAGGCTTTACGGAAGTAAAAGCAAAAGAAGCAGGGTATGAAATTAAAGTAGGGAAGTTTCCATTAAGTGCATCCGGTAAAGCTTCTGCTTCCGGGCATAATGAGGGATTTATAAAAGTTATTTTTGATGCCAAATATGGTGAATGGCTCGGCACTCACATGATTGGTTATAATGTTACAGAACTGATTGCTGAATCTGTGGTTGGAAGAAAATTAGAAACTACACACCACGAGATTTTAAATAGCATTCACCCCCATCCTACAATTAGTGAAAATATAAAAGAGGCTATTGAAGTAGCGTATGGGGAAGCTATACATTTATAAAAAGCCTCATCCTCCTCTCCTTCTCCGAAAGAGAAGGAGAGGTGCTGCAACGCAAGTCCTGGCTATATATCTACCACATTAGCAACATACTTCTAATCTCGTTTTCAGAACTTAACTCAATTTTTCTCTCTATATTGAGCAAAATGCTATAAATGGCAACACTGCGATATTGTACTGCTAAACTTCTTTTATCATCTTTGCAATAGATAGTATTTTTCTTGCCTACTACTATGGCTCAATTTTCTATCTGGGAAAAAGAAACCTTTTTTGCTCCGCAAGATGTAATAATTGTTGGGAGCGGCTTTGCTGGTCTGTGGTCTGCTTTTTATCTCAAAAAAAAACACCCGAAGCTAAAAGTTTCCATTGTTGACAAAGGCATAATTCCTACCGGGGCAAGTACTCGCAATGCGGGCTTCGCCTGTTTTGGCAGTTTAACCGAATTAGTTGCTGATGGCGAGCAGATGGGTACTGAGAAAATGTTGCAATTGGTTGAAATGCGTTACAAAGGGTTGCAGCGAATACAAAAATATTTTTCAAAAAAAGAGATTGATTTTGAACTATGCGGCGGATATGAATTACTTAGCGATTCTCAAAAATTTACTTATGATGAGTTAGAGTCGCAAATAGCATATTTAAACACCTTATTAAAGCCAATTACAAATACCAAAACTACCTTCCGGTTGATTGATGAAAAGATGGAAGAATTTGGCTTTGGAAATACAGCTCATCTTATAAAAAATAATTTAGAAGGTGTTTTACATTCTGGTAAACTTTTACAATGTTTATTGCACCAGGTGCAGGCTATGGGTGTGCAGGTTTTTCATGCAATAAATGTAAAGAGCTTTGATCTTTTGGACGTTGAAATTGAATTGAACACAAACCAGTCGTTTCAATTTTGTACTCGTCAGCTTCTCATTTGCACAAATGCCTTTGCTAAAGATCTATTGCCCGATGCAGAAATAATTCCGGCAAGAGGACAGGTATTGGTTACTTCTCCTTTGAAGAAACTACCATGGAAAGGTGCATTTCACTCCGATGAAGGTTATTATTATTTCCGCAACCTGAGTGATAGAATTTTGTTAGGCGGCGCCAGAAACAAAGCTTTTAAAGACGAGCAGACAACTACACTGGAAACTTCTGATTTTATTCAAAAAGAATTAGAGAGTTATTTGCGGAATGTGATCTTACCTGGTCATAAAGAAGAATATACAATTGAACACCGCTGGAGTGGCATTATGGGCATGGGCAAGCAAAAATTACCAGTTGTAGAACAAGTGCTTCCAAATGTTTTTGCAGCTTTGGGTATGGGTGGTATAGGCGTTGCAGTTGCGCCGGTAATTGGGCAAAAAGTAGAAGAATTGATGATGCAATAAGAACTCGTATTTAATAAGATGTAGTTTAACAAATGGCTTAAAGCTGCGCTGTTATTTTTGTTTTATGAAATGGTTCCCTTCATTCATTCTTCTCAGCATTATTTTCAGTTGTAACAATACAGATTCTACAGATACCAACGATGATAACTCATCTGCACCTGTAATTAATTATACCGTAACAGCAACTTTTCCTCACGACACTTCTTCCTTTACGCAAGGCCTTGAGTTTTATAATGGACAATTGCTGGAAGGGACCGGTATAGAGGGTAAATCAAGAGTATTACAGGTAGATATAAAGACAGGTAAACCGATTAAAAAAGTTGATCTTACTCCCCCATTGTTTGGTGAAGGAATTACTGTATTGAATGACACACTTTACCAGCTAACCTGGAAGAATAAAATTGTGCTGGTTTACTCTGCAAAAGATTTTAAAAAAATAAAAGATTTTACTATAAATACGGATGGTTGGGGCATTGCAAACAACGGCAAAGAGTTAATTGCATCCGATGGCACGAGTAACCTGTATTTTTATGAGGCTTCTACATTTAGGTTATTGCGTACGCTGGGCGTAACAGAAGGAGGTAGTCCTGCAGTGAATCTGAATGAGCTGGAATTTATTAATGGCTTTATTTACGCTAATCAGTGGCAATACTCTTATATTTTAAAAATTGATCCCAACAGCGGGCTGGTGGTTGGAAAATTGGATTTAGCCGAATTAGTAAATAGAGCAAAGGCAAAGAATCCTAACCAGGAATTTTTAAACGGGATTGCTTACAACCCAGATTCAAAAAAAGTATATGTTACCGGTAAATATTGGTCTGAGCTATACGAGATTGATTGTGCACATTAAGTTTTCGCTATTATATAAATCAGGGAACTGCAACGGTCTTTGTTATATGCAGCAATAATATTGGATCGTAAGCCAGTAACAAAAGCACTCAGCATCCTGGTTTTACCATTTTTATTTTTACTGCTCAATAAACTAATATAAAAACTATCAAACCACATTGGCTTTTTTGCAACTAATTTTAATCCATGCTGCTGCAGTAATGCACTCATTCCCTTTGGAGTAAAGTGATATAAATGTCTTGGCACATCATAAGCAGCCCAGTGCAAGCGGTAAACATCTGCGTCCATAGATGTGTAATTCGGCACTGCTATAAAAAGTTTCCCGTTAGGTTTCAAAAGCAGTTTTAGGTGCTCTAAATAATTGTGTAACTGGTGCACATGCTCCAGTACATGCCATAATGTAATTGCATCAAAATAGTTTTGCGGTAATTCAGGCAGAGCATCGGTACCCTTCACATTCAGGTTGAATAATTCTTTTGCCAACTTTCTTGCATCTGCATCAGGCTCCAGACCTGTAGGCTTCCACCCTACTCTATTCATTGCATTTAAAAATGCGCCTACCCCACAACCCATATCAAGTATGTTCCCATTGCTCAGGTCTGTGTACTTAGTTATCAGTTTTGCTTTTTGTTTTAGAGTGTACTTGCGTACAGCCAGATAAAGCTTGTTTACAAAGCCTTTACTGGTGTTAGAATGTGAAATGTAGTCAGACGATTGATAATATGCTCTGATTTCCTGTTCATCCGGTACATCTTGTGTAAAACGTACAGTACAATCGCTGCACTGCCAGATAACAAAATCTTCATTGCTTACTATATTGTCTTTTGCTGTAAATAAAGGATTGATTTTTTTGCTTTTACAAACGGGGCATTCGGTATAATGCACTTTTGCACTCATAAGTGTGCAAAATAACTCCAAACTGTAAAAAGCGGCTTAAGAGATTACCTGTTTGGGCTTAAACAGCAAATGAAGTTCCGCAACCACAGGTAGTGGATGCATTTGGATTTGTAAATGTAAACCCGCGGTTACTTAACCCGTCATTCCAGTCAATTTCCATTCCCAGTAAGTACAGTTCATGCGCATTGTCCATGACGAAACTAATCCCCTCATAATTATATTCCTGGTCAGATGATTTTCTCTCATCAAATCCTAATACATACGTAAGTCCTGAGCAGCCACCTCCCTTCACTCCTACCCTTAAAACGTGAGAGGACGGAAAATTTGCTTCTTCTAACAAGCGCATTATTTCTTTTACCGCACCGGCATTGAATTTCACCGGAGATTGAGCCAGTATTTCCATGTAGCAAATTTACCAAACAATGTGTACAGAAGAACAGATCTTCATTTAAATAACCCACACTTTCACATCTTCTTTTATTTTTGTCAACTTATAATATCTCATGGAAGAAAATACTGTCAGCATTATAATCTCCATTGTTGCACTTTTAATTGCTATATATACCTTTTACCAGTCGAAGTCAGGAAAAAAAGAAACGCATACTAAGAATGATTTCAACGCAATTCCATTGCAACTTCAGGCATACGAGAGGTTGGTAATGCTTTGTGAGCGGCTCTCTTTGCCTAATTTAATTAGCCGCACTAACCAACCCGATCTCCCGGTAAAAGAAATGCAGGTATTGCTTCTGGAACATATAAAGCAGGAGTTTGAGTATAATGCCTCTCAACAAATTTATGTGAGTGCTCCTGCATGGGAAGCTGTGCGCAACCTTAAGGATCAAAACATGTTGACCATCAATCAGGTTGCTGCATCCTTACCGCCAAACGCAAAGGCTGGTGATTTAAATAAAAAACTCCTTGAAATTATCATGAATGAAAAGGAAAAATCTTTACATACTGTAGTTATGGATGTCATCAACTTTGAAGCAAAAAAAGTGATGAAGTAATAGATCCTTGATAAACATCAGACGAAAGCTCGAAGTTTAAAAATCATGAGGGAAAGAAAGATATTTACTGACTCCGGTATTGAAATAAAATCTGTTTACTCAGAAAGTGAACTTCAAAACACCCTTCCGTTGGAGGGACCTGGGGAGGTACCTTTCACACGTGGGGTGCAGGCAGACATGTATCGTGGTAAATTATGGACCATGCGGCAGTATGCAGGATTTTCAACTGCGGAGGAAAGCAACAAAAGGTACCATTATTTACTGCAGCATGGTGTTAACGGTTTAAGTGTCGCTTTTGATCTTCCTACACAAATTGGTTATGACAGCGATCATGCACTTGCAGAAGGGGAAGTTGGTAAAGTAGGTGTTGCTATTGATTCTTTAGAGGATATTGAAATATTATTCAATAGAATCAAGCTGGAAGAGGTAACAACCTCAATGACCATCAATGCCACAGCATTTATCTTACTTTCTTTTTACGTTGCACATGCAAAAAAGCAGGGTGCAGATTTAAAGAAAATATCAGGAACTATTCAGAACGATATACTCAAGGAATATGCAGCAAGGGGTACGTACATCTATCCTCCCAAACCTTCTATGCGCATTATTACAGATATTTTTGAGTGGTGCAGTAAAGAACTTCCAAAGTGGAATACAATTTCCATTTCCGGCTACCATATTCGCGAAGCCGGAAGTACCGCTGTGCAGGAAATTGCTTTTACATTAAGCAATGGAAAAGCCTATGTACAGGCAGCTTTAGATATAGGGTTAGACATTAATGTTTTTGGCAAGCGACTCTCATTCTTTTTTAACGCTCATAATAATTTGTTTGAAGAAGTGGCTAAATTTCGCGCAGCAAGACGGATGTGGGCAAAAGTAATGATGCAGTTCGGTGCAACAGATCCAAAGGCCATGATGCTACGCTTTCACACACAAACGGGCGGCAGTACACTAACAGCGCAACAACCATTAAACAATATTTCAAGAGTTACTTTGCAAACGTTGGCAGCTGTGTTGGGTGGTACACAATCCCTGCACACCAATGGTTACGATGAGGCGTTAAGTTTACCATCGGAAGAAGCGGCACGTATTGCATTGCGAACACAGCAAATTATTGCGTTTGAAAGTGGTGTTACAGATACTGCTGATCCATTGGCAGGATCTTTTTTTATAGAATCACTTACTAATGAAGTGGAAGAAAAGGCCGGGCAGTTAATCAACACAATTGATGAAATGGGCGGTAGTGTAACGGCAATAGAGCTGGGATTTATTCAAAATGAAATTGCAAGAAGTGCATATGAATACCAGCGCAAAATTGAAAACGCAGAAAAAATAATTGTGGGAGTGAATAAATTTATCGCTAATGTAGAGGTTCCTTTAAATTCCTTTAGAGTTAACGACAATATACGTGAGAGCCAGGTGCAAAAGCTAAAAGAACTTAAGGACAGACGTAATAATTCAAAAGCAGATACCTGCCTGAAAACACTACGACAAAAAGCTATTGATAATGAAAATTTATTGCCTGCTGTAATTGATGCTGTAGAAAATTATTGTACTCTTGGTGAAGTTGCAGGAGTGCTAAGGGAAGTATTTGGTGAGCACAAATAGTACTACTCTTCGGAAATTAAAAACTTTTCTTCTTCATGTATTTCACAAAAAAATCTTCACTTTTCAATACTTCAATTTCTGAAAAATGAAAATCATTTGTGTCTTCTGTAATAATACACCGGCATTTATTTTCAATAGCAGCATAATATTCAAGACCATCTTCAAAATCTAAAATAGTCCTGTTCTCTAATGTTTTATTCACTGAAGAAGCAGACGATTCTGCTATCATTAAATGATTGCACAACAACCGTATTTTTTCTTTTGCCTTACCTGAACTAACCTTTTTTTCTGCAAAATAAAAAGCAATTGCGAGGCAAATAGGCGACGTAAAGACCTGAAAGTCTTTGGAACCTGCAAGTGATAATATTCGGGAAGTGTAGGTAAAAAGGGGATATTCTTTGTTCAAAACTGAAACTATGCGTAAAAATTAGTACCTTAATGTTCCAAATTAACTGTTATGAGAAAGCTCCTCCTGATGCTTGTTGCCCTTGCAACGATCAATTTTGCTTTTTCCCAAAAATCTGCATCAAAAATTTTTGTTCATGCTCCTGATGCAAAAGAAAAGATTTCTATTACAAATGGTGCACTTTCTGACTTCGTAAAAAAGTGGTATTGGGTCTCTATACAATTTAGTGATCTCAAACTCGAAACTAAAGATGGCGACTATTTCCTGCTTGCCAAAGACGAGGTAAATAAAAGAACGTTTGCATTCAAGCTGATGAAAAAAGATGGCAAGGCTTACCTTGCGCATACTACTTATGTAAACATCTGCACCTGCGATTGTATGGAGCTTAGTTATTTTATTATTGAAAAAGGTGAGATCATCGGTTGTAACAGGGCAAGCCATTCAATTGTTTCCGGATTGTAAAAGCCTCACCCCGCCTGAATGACTCAGTCGCGCAGGCTTTGCCCATACAACCGCAACTTGTGAATAAGGTGAATTGCTGATCCACATTTTACTTCCATTCAACACGACATGATCACCTTCATCCCTGAAATTGGTAAGCATCCCGGCCGGATTACTTCCATGATCCGGTTCTGTAAGTCCAAAGCAGCCCAACCACTCCCCTGATGCCAACTTTGGCAAAAACTTTTTGCGCTGTTCTTCGCTGCCGTATGCATGAATAGGAAACATCACCAGCGAGCCTTGCACCGATGCTGTTGAACGTACACCACTGTCGCCTCTTTCCAGTTCCTGCATCATCAAACCGTAGCTGATGTAATCCAGCCCGCCGCCGCCGTACTCCTGCGGAATGGTGGGACCAAAACAACCAAGGTCTCCCATTTGTTTTACAATCTGTTCTGGAAACTCGGCCCGCTGCGCATAATCCTCAATGATCGGCGAAATTTCTTTTTTCACATAATTGCGCACCGTTTCCCGAACCAGTTTTTGCTCATCCGTCAGCAATTCATCCAGCAGGTAATAATCAGGAGATTGAAACAGGTCTTTTGCCATGCGGGCAAAAGTAAGTTGAAGTGTTGAATAGTTAAGATGTTGATTATTATGCCTGCCCGCCGAACCTTTAGCGTAGGTGGGTAGCCGGCAGTTGTACTACTATCGCCGTCTGTTGTGTCACTCCCTTGTACCTTCAGGAATTCTATTGATCAGTATTTTATTTACATTAGCAATAATGGTGAATTTAATTGGACGATATAAAACTAATTGTAACTAAGTGGAGATACCAAAATTTCATGAAACATTCATTCCTCTTCTTCCCAGCCGAGTCTCATAGCTTAGCATGTGCGCAGGCATGGACTCTGCGTTAATAGTGCCACATTTCTTTCATACATTTATGAATGCCGGTAAGAACGACTCTACCCTACAATGATGGATTGTACTTTATTACTTTAACATGTCATCAGTGGCTGCCACTTATTGAGCTAACAAAAAGTTACGATCTGGTTTACAAATGGTTTGATTACCTGAAATCAAAGGGTCATTACATAAGCGGCTATATAATAATGCCCAATCATATTCATGTCTTAATTGGTTTTCGTAACTGTGGTAAATCTATCAATACAATAATAGGAAATGGAAAAAGGTTTATAGCATATGAAATTATAAAACGGCTGCAGCAACAAGGGCAGGATGATCTGCTGCAACAACTGCGAAATGCAGTTGAGCGAAAAGACAGGGAAAGAAATAAGCTGCATGAGGTATGGGAAGATTCCTTTGACTGGAAAGAATGCAGAGGAGACAACTTTATTAATCAGAAGCTGAATTACATGCACAATAACTGTTGCAATGGCAAGTGGAGTTTATCAGAAGGTCCTGCAGATTATGAATACAGCTCTGCGAGATATTATATCTGCGGTGAACATGCGGCGTATGTGGTAACAAATTACATGGAATTAGCTGATGTTGATTTGACTAGTAGCTCTATTGCGCCGAGTCCTGGCTCGGCACAAGGCTAAGGAGAGACTCGGCTGGGAAGCTGGCAATAATTATAAAACAGCATATTGGTTTGCAGGATACGAATTCAAATACATGGGATTTTTTTATTATAGCTTGGCTTGAAAATGCACGAACACAACAAAAACCTATGTTTCTAGAGTACCTTATCGAAGATGTCCCTTTTGAAATAATAGAGAAAAACATTAATAAATTTCTTGATACAGCACAAGAGAAATTAAAAATAATAAAAATCGAAAATTTAAAATAAAAGGCCTATTGGTATTATAGCCCGTTAGATTCCCGTTAATTCTATTTCCTTTTTTGCTGCTTCCTTAAGTTCTGAAGTAACCAAAGGTGAATCAAAGGGTACATTTAACAACCACCAGTCGAACCATTCACCATATATAAATCTATAAAGTTCAAACTCTACGTTCTCCCGGTTTGGTGTGAGCAAACAAAGGTAGTAGCGTTTGATTGGATAAGACGCAGAGCCCATTGCGCCAGAAGCGATGGCTTTAGGCAATTCAAACTTCAGTGTTCCTTCTGTTACTTCTACTGTGCCGTTATAGCCATTAAAACTAATTGGATAAATAGGTAGGTCCATACGTCTTTGGCTAAGTTACACCAATGGCACTCTTTAGGAATGCCATTTGTATAATCAATGATATGTTTCTTTACCGCCGTGTTATCGGTGGTCCCCAAAGCTGTCCCTTCGTTATCGTTGGTCCCCACAACTGGGCGCAAGTCTTCCCTCTTTTCCAGCCGAGTCTCACCTCAGCGTTGTGTGTGTGTCTCGTCCTGAAATAAGTTTACAGGTTTTAGATAATCCTGATTAGGGTTTACATTTTATGTTGAACAAAGAACTTAGTTGAAATTACCTGATAGTAGCTTTTTTTACAAATTTTTGTCGCCCTTCCAGCGAAAGAAATTTGTCAAAAAAAATATTCAAAGCACTGCTGCTGATATTTTTGATTTATAGTATGTCTTCCATTTTTTTTCTACCAACAGTTTTTTTTCATGCACCATATCTGGCGTAAACATACTGCAACTCATATGTGGTCTTTCATTGTTATAAAAGTTGACTGCCTGATTTAATTTATCTTCTATTTCTTTTATTGTATTGTACTGATAGCGATTTAAATATTCCTCTTTAATTATTCCATTGACACGTTCAGCTACCGGGTTCTCTAATGGATCACCATTTTCTGTCATGCTGATCAGGATGCCGTTATCCTGCAAAAGCTTTACATATCCATCCGAACAATACTGAATGCCTCTGTCTGAGTGATGTATTATTTTATACTGCTTACAGGAATTACTATTTTTAATTGCCATCTCCAATGCTGTTAAACTATGAATAGTTTCCAGTGTTTCTGCCACCTGAAAGCCGATGATCTTGTGTGAATAAGCATCTGTAACAAAACTGAGATATACAAATTTTCCCATGGTTTTATAGTAGGTGATATCACTAACCCATAGTTGATTAATGGCGGTAGCTTTCATTTCTCTGATAAGGTTTGGATATTTATGAAACCTATGGTACGACTGGGTTGTAGAGATTCTTCTTCTCCTTCTTCGCACCAGTAAATTATAGGAAGCCAGTAAATCAAACAGCTTGTCTCTGCCTATTTTTATCTGGTGTTCCAGTAAAAATGGTTGAAGCATAAAGTATAATTTACGTGTACCTATTACCGGATGACGTTTGCGGATATCAATAACTTGCTGTATGATTAGTTCAGCTTCAATATTGATTTCCTCACTATGCCATCGGTGCTGATACAGTGCCTGACGTGTAACACCAAGTAACCGACAGAGCCGCACCAGGTTTACTTGCGGATAACTGTCTTTCATGTCAAGGATTACCTGGTAGCGGACTTTTTTCTGATCGGAATTTTTAATTCTTTTTCAGCCTTTTCAATGATTCTTTGGTAAGCTTCTGAACGGAGCTTTTCATCTTCAAGCTGACGTTGCAGCTCCCGGATTTTTTTCTGCGAATCTGCCGGAGCCAGATCAGAACTGTTGGGATGCTTTGGCAATGAAGTAAAAATTATTTTGCCAAATTTAAACTTTTGCGGCTGACCATTGGGATCGCTGTAACCCAGTACTCGCATCCATGTTTGAATAGCGCTTTTGAATTGAATATTGTACTTCCGGATTAAAAACATTTTTGTACACCCGGTAGCTAAATATTCCTCAATAACCTTTGTTTTGAAGGCCCGGTCATAATGAGGCTGAAATCTTTTTGAGTCCATGTTATCCTGTTTTAAAGTTTACAAATGTGTAAACCTATTTCAGGACAAGACAACTATTGACCACTGACTGCTGACCACTATCCTCACTCGAAAGTTCTTCTTAGTCCTTCTTCATAAGTTATCGGTTCATAGTTCAATTCTTTTCTTGCTTTTGAAATA
>JBHENB010000038.1:20872-21126 GCA_046262255.1 Chitinophagaceae bacterium | reverse complement strand
CCTTAACTAATTCCGATAAGCAAATAAAGAAGCTTTATCTTTGCCGGGTTAATTTGAGCTATAGCATTTAGTTAAGTGAACGAATAATCTGCTAAGTCACTGCTGTATTAGTTAGTCCTTTACTTTCTTGCCTCGTCTCAGATATTTTTCAAAAAACCCTTATACAGAAAGTATGAACATTTATGTTTCCAACTTAAGTTTCAACGTAACCGATGAAGACTTAAAAGAATTTTTTACAGAGTACGGCGAAGTTT